>JACPLS010000066.1 GCA_016186375.1 Candidatus Pacearchaeota archaeon | reverse complement strand
TTAGAAAAAAGAGGCTTCGCAATAACAAAAATAGGCAAGCCAGTAAAATATATTTCTGTTAAGCCAACAGAGGTTCTTGAAAAAATGAAGTCTGTAACATTGCAAGAAGCACAGGAAAAAATTAAGTCTTTATCAAATCTTAAAACCACTCAGGAATATGTAGAATTAGAACAATTACATAATTCTGGAATAACTCCAATAAAGTCCCATGATATAACAGGATCATTGAAAGGAAGATCAAATATTCTATCTCGTTTAAGGGAACTTTTAGATACAGCAAAAAATGAAGTCTTGATTTGCACCTCTGCTCTTGATTTTGAAGACAAAGGCAGAGTTCTTGTTCCAGCTCTTGAAAAATTGAACAAGAACAATGTCAAAGTTAAATTGCTTTTATCAGGTGACCAGGAAAAGATAAAGAGAATAAGCACAAAGTTTGATCTAAAGGTCAAAAACTCTGATTCCGCAGCTCGTTTCTTCATAGCAGATAAGAAAGAAATAATTTTTATGGTAACTCAAGAAGGATCAGAAGAAGAGATGGGAGTCTGGCTTCAGTCACCTTTCTTTACTTCTTCTGTCGCGCAGATCATAGAAAATTCTATAAAGAACGGAAACGGTAAATAAGTAAAATGGAAAATAAACAAGTTTTACACTTTCCTTTTCAAGTCAAGAGAACCGAAGAATTAAGAGTAGGAGAAAGATATATCCCTGTTCATAAACCACAAGTTGGTAAAATAAATATTAGGACGGAAATAAAAGTATTAGAAATTTACTCAGAAAGGAACTGGATAAAAGTTGAAGAGAAATCTAAATATGGAAATCCTATAATTTCTGATCAATCATTAGCAGATTTCGGTGTTGTTCCATATAAAGAAAAGGGTTTATGGAATAGTGCAAACTGTTTAGTTCCTGCATCGCATAAAAGCGATTTACTCAGGATAATTGAGGAAATAAGGACGAAATATAAATAACATAATAAGTAAAATGGAAATATCAGATTTAAGGCATTTACCTGTTTTCAATGCGTCTAACTTGGATGAACAACTTGATCATCCGACTTATAGAGAAAGAGCAGAAGTTTGTTTTGAAAAAAGAAATATTTTGGGATTTAAAGTAACAAGAAAAACCCAATTATATGTTAGAGGAGTGTTACAAAGAGTATTGAATACATCTTCTTTGGGATTTAATCCTGGTTCAAACATAACTTACAATTTTTTAGAAGCATTTAGAGATATAAATTATGAAAATGGACACAGTAAGCCAAAAAGAAGGACAGTAATTCCATTAGAATCAATTACGCAATATCGATCACTTGTTGAAAGATAATTAAATTTTAAACCTAGCACAAAACATGCAAACACGAAGACAGTTCATGAGAGCATCAGCACTAACTGGATTAGCTTTGCTTTTAAATAGTGATTTATATGGCCAGAACCAGAGCAATGTTTCAGAGAGAGATTTTCGTTATGCAATCGTAACAAGTAAAGACACTTATAGGGGAGAATGGGCAAAACCTTCTGATACTTTAAAAGCAAAATATCAAAATAGAGATCATATATTTCAATTCGAGGATGATATTTCAGAAATAAGAGATGCTTTAAGAGAATACGCTCCAACCCATGTTGCTCTTGTAGCAAAACCAAAAGAACTAGCTATTCCTTATATTCCACGAATATCTAGTTTTGAGAGTTTAGAGGAGCAAAGAAAGATTGCTGAATCTTCATTAGTAGGAAAATTTAATGTTCTCTTATCTCAGTTAGACGAAGATGAATACAGAGATTCTATAGGAGGAATTATAACTGGATATTCTGCAAAAGATGTTTTCCAAATTGTATAGCTTTTTCTGATGGTCTGGTTAATAATGAAGCAGTTATTAGGTATGAAAAACAGGGAAACTTAGCAAAAGAAACAAAAATAAAAATTGCTGGTCCAGAATTACTAGAGAAGATAAATTCTAATAGTATTGATTTGATTGTGACTAGTGGTCATGCAAGCAATAGAGACTGGCATCCTGGTTTTAATTATCCTGATGATGTTTTCATACTGAACGATAAAGGAGAAATTGAAGTAAAGACTCAAGATGGTTTGATAAGAGGAAAAGTTAATTCACAAAATCCAAAGGTTTATTACGCTCCAGGTAATTGTAGAATAGCGCAAATAAAAAGTCCTAACGAAGCAATAGTGCTCTCATGGTTACAGTCAGGCGGTGTAACACAATATTTTGGGTATTTAATTGATACATGGCATGGAGTTTCTGGATGGGGAATGGCTCAGCATCTACTCGCATCAGATAGACCAACTTTTTTTGAAGCGCACCACATGAATTGTTTAGCAATTCAGTTCTTGCAAGAACAAATAGCAGACTATAGAGTAAGAAATAATCTTGGTAAAGGAGAAGAAGAATATGGAAAAGTTTATGACAAAAACATTTTTGTTGGTTATGGGGATCCTGCTTTAGAAGTAAGAATAGGAAAAAGTACAGAACCTTTCTATGAAAAAGAGATGAAAATAGAAGAAGTAAGAGAGACAAAATATAATCTAAAAGTTAAGATAATTAGAGATAATACCTCGCTTTCAACGCCAATAGTTTTTCTGCTTCCTAAAAAAGCAGTATCACCCAGAGTTACTGGCGCTCCTAACTTTAGTTACAAAATAGGAGATAATTTTGCTATCTTAGATGTAGGTCATGATATATTTAATGAGAACAATGCTCCAAGATTAAGGCCGCGTGAACTAAAGAAAGGTTCAGAATGGACTTTAGAATTTTACACTAAACCAGGAAATTAAAACGAGTCAACTAAATAAAAAATCACTTTAAGACCTGCATTCCAGTTATCCCCATTTCTCTCACTTTTTTCACATTTTTTCTTTTATAATCTCTTAGAAATTTCTTCAAAGAGAAATTAATTATTATCTTAGAATGCAAAGATCCGTTCTTTTCAAAAACATTCCTGTTCCTCTTCCTAAAAGCTGACGCATCTTTCTTCCTATCTATTGGAGGCCCAATTTTAACTATCTCTTTCTTGCTTTTTACAATTAAATAAAAATCAGCGCCGTGTTTCCCATCATAAAAAAATTCATTTCGTAAAACAAAAAAATATCTTTCTATTTCTCTAATTAAGAAATAACTAAATTTCTTTAGTTTTGTTCCAGCAATATCTCCTGTTTGTCTATCTGTCTTTAAAATGACATGACAAAATTCAGCCTTTTTGTTTTTAGCTTCTTTCTCCAGACCCTCATTATCAATTTTCTTTTCCTCAAAGAACTTTTTGTTTGGATTTTTCAAAAAGGCCTTAGCAGCTTCTTGGAATTTATGAAAGGACTCTTTACTCAAAGCTGCTAAAACATTCCTTTCTTTCCAAGTGGGATCAACAAGAATAATAGGGCTTTGCAATTTACTCTCATTTATTTCCAACAACACGTTATCTTTTCTCTTGTAAATCTTTTCAGGGTCAATAATTTCCCTTTTTTGCACTTTTACAAACTCCCTAAGCATTTTTTCAAAACTTTTGTAATAAATAATTAAGCATTCTAATCCATATCCGGAGAATCCATTAATATAACTTTCTGCTCCATAAATACTTTGAGCATTGCAAAATACTTTTGCAATAATAATCTCTCTGGCAATTTTTTCATTTGTTCTCCTTTTGATATAATTAACATGAAAATAGCTCAAATCAGTTACATTTCTTCCTTCTTTTGGTTTATTAATTTTTAACACGGGAATGATTTCAAATATTGCGTTGCCTTTTTCAATCTGTATATAGTCTCTGCTCCCATGGACAAATTTAACCTTTAATTTCTTCTTCTTTGCCATTTTAGAAATAATATTTTCCAGTTTTTTGGAAAGATTTTCATATATCAAGTCAAATCTTACAAATATATCAATATCATATTTTTCTCTTTTAACGAGAGTTTTTTTCGCCAGGCTTCCTCCAACAAAAACTTCCGCTTTTATCTTTTGTTTCTTAATTTCCTCTTCAATACTTATACAAAGACTACCCGTTTCTTTTTTTATTTTTTCAATTTCTTCTTTACTAGGCGCAAAGTCTATTTTCTCCAGAACTTTTTTTATATTCATAAATTTAAATGAATAATGAGATATTTAAATATCACTTTATTGACCTTTTGTATTCTTATCTTCTATCTTTCCTATAACTGAAGTTGCAAGGTCAACAATATACTTCCCATCCTCAAGCTGATATACTTTAGGTTTCCCTTTAGAAAAAAGGTTCTGCAAATCTATCAGATATTTCCCCGGCTTTATTACTTTTATACTTTCAAAATCCAGGAAAACAGGAGTTTCTTCATCGTCTTCCAAACCAGCAATCTCTCTAACATCCTCCTCAATTTGCTTCTTTTCTAAATTGGTTAGGTCAGGCTCTATTTCCTTATTAAGCATAATTTCTTTTAGTTTTTCTTCTTTAATATAAAAGAAGAATTTGCTTTGGCATTTGGAACATCCTTCTAGAACTTCTTTTGAACCATCACTATATATTTCAGAACAATGTACGCATTTATAAGGCATATTTTTTCAAGGATATATGCATTAATAAATATTTACACTCTTAGATATACAAATTTATATATAGTATTAAAAATTTCTCCTATTAAAATGGCATCATATTCATTTTTTAAGTTAGTTTCGAAGCAGGGTACCACATTATCTTATGGAATAAGAAGAGAGTATTGCAATGGGCACATAATCTCCAGGAATCTTTCTATCACACCCCCTCTCAAAAATTCAAGTTATCCTAACTGTCTAGATGCTCTTGTGGGCTTATGCCTACAAAGGAGATATATAATAGATTACATTGGTCAAATAATTGAATTTCCTCAATTTCATTATCATCAAGGAGATTTATCAGTAATTCCCCTATCTTCACAAGAGCGAGATTATTTCTGGGAGAGATATCAAAAAATTAAAAAAACTAAAACAATTGCAGAAATATTTATTAGCTGGATAAAATCAGCTAAGCAATAATTCTATCTTTTTAGGGTCTCTTCTTATTTCTTTGACAATTGAAGAAGGGCCTATAACCGTTAAAGCACTGCTGTCTCCAACAAGCCTTTTCGCAATTCCATATTTCATCTTAATTAGGATATTTTCCTTTCTTAAATCAGGCTCAATTACAGCCAGTTCAATGCCTTTAAAGTTCTTAATATGGTCAACCATTGCCATAGTATCTTCTATTAATCTCGCCTCTTCTTCTGCCCTCAATCTTCCATGGATTATAACAATTTTATTCCCCAAAACCAGGTTCAATATTCTTTTTACTCTCTCCGATATAGACATTTCTTGAATTTCCGAGAAAGGTATTACTTGTAAGCTCAATCCTCTTATTTTTTTTTGTTTTCATTTTTATATTAATTCTTCATCGTATTTAAATTTTCTTAGCCAGCTTAAAGAGCGATTCATAAAATTCTTCCATGTTAGTTCCCTCTTTGGCTGAAATGCCGACAACATCATATTCAGGGAAAGCGGCCTCAACTTTCTTTACCTCGGCCTTTTTTAAATCAACTTTATTCGCAGCTATTAAAACAGGTATTTTTCTTGCAACTAAATTACCGATGATAGTTATATTAACCTGCGAATAAGGATTTTCAGTTGCATCTAGAACAACAACTACAGCATTCATGTCATCTAGCCATTGTATCGATTCAATAATGCCCTGTGTAGCTTCTTTTGCCCTCTTCTTGGCATCTCCTTTTTTGATGCCTAAGGTAAGAAATTCCTCATAGTCTATCTTTGTAGCTATTCCAGGAGTATCAACAAGCTTAAATACAAGAGTTTTCCCCTTGTATTTTATTTCTACTTTTTCCTTAAATTGGACATGCCTTGTTTCATGAGGTATCTTGCTGACAGTACCTATCTCTTCCCCTGTCCAGTCTTTGCAAATTCTATTCGCGAGCGATGTTTTCCCAGAGTTAGGAGGCCCGTAAAATCCAAGTTTAATATTCTCTCTCTTTTTAAACAATGCCCCGAGTATTCTCTTCGAAAAATTTTTTATAAATCTAAGCATATTTCTCTTAAAGAATGTCTTTTAATAAATCTTCCGCATCACTAGGTATTATTCAAAAGTAGCGTAATTTCTTGTATAACAAATAATCATTTCACCCAAATATCCAGAATCTTCAGAAGATTTGATAAACTTTATTGAAGGTGATAAGCTAGCCGCTTTATTCAACATATATAAAGCTTCAAAGTCGTCGACAATTTCTTCTATAAGTTTATCTCCTTCTCTTAAAGATCGATATCTCATCAGAGACTTATTTTTAATAGAAACCATCAATTCTCTAACAGCACTATGTCCATACATAATCAATAATTGGTATTTTCTTCCCGCACTATGAAATCTAAATCTAGGATTGACTACATCAATTTC
The DNA here is from genome assembly GCA_016186375.1 of Candidatus Pacearchaeota archaeon. Taxonomy (GTDB): domain Archaea; phylum Nanobdellota; class Nanobdellia; order Pacearchaeales; family GW2011-AR1; genus VGKP01. The sequence goes on along the minus strand of JACPLS010000066.1, from coordinate 221 downwards.
TTCATGTAAAACATTATACTCCACATGAGATGTTTCCCATGATTTATTATGTCTATTCCAAAAGCCATTTCTAATAATTATGTTATGCCGTCCGCAAGAAAACTTACAGCTTTTTAAGCTGTAGATGAATTGCGGCAAAGTTTTTCTATCTGAATTACTTTAAGACAGGGAGAGCTTGTTGCAGCTCCCTGAATTTTTGTCAATCATAGCTGTAGCTTTCT
>JACPLS010000074.1 GCA_016186375.1 Candidatus Pacearchaeota archaeon | reverse complement strand
GGAAGTTATAAAGAGTTATTTTCTGTTGACAAAAACAGGATTAGGGCAGATTTTATGTTTTTTGAAAAAACATAAAATATAAATACCCTAATTATGATTAATTGTCATGTTAAGAATAAAAAACGTGAGCGAAGTTTTAGGAAAGAAAGTTTATACGTCTGATGGTGATTTCTTTGGACAAGTTGAGGAAGTGAATTTGGTTGATAATAAAATAGAGGGGTGGAAGATAAGAATAGGAAGCGGGTTTGTTTCTGTGTTAGGGGGAGCAAGAGGAGTTATAATACCTCACCAGTTTGTCAAGGCGATTGGAGATGTTGTGGTTATAAATAAAGCCTCGTTACCGGTTAGAGAGGATATAAGTGGAGAAATGGGTGGAGATGGCGCAGAGACATTAGCAAATGAAGAGCTAGTATAAATTATTCTGGGTTGAAGGGGAGAAAAAGCGGCTTATATTGAATTATGTTAATTATTTTAGAGATACTACAGTTATCTCAATAAATATTCTCTTCTGACATCATCGTTATTAAATTTAATAAATTTTGAGGAATTTTTTCGTATGATTCCCATATTAACTTCTTTTTGAACAGGGAAAGTTAACTTACATGTAAACATTTAAACTAAAGGATTAAATATGATTTTATCTTAAAATAGGGATGATGTATAAAACTCATTTAGCAATCGGGGCATTTTTGGCGTTTTTATTTTTACCATCAGTGAATTATAAATTGCTATTTTTGCCTGTTGTTCTTATCTGTAGTTTATTGCCTGATATCGATTCTACGCAGAGTTATTTGGGTAAATATTGGGTTTTTAGACCTTTACAATGGACGATTAAACATAGAGAGTTTTTACACAGCTTAACTTTTTGTATTATTATCACAGCCGTGTTTGCATTTTATTTTCCTATAATTGCATTTTCTTTCTTTTTAGGATATTGGGGGCATTTAATGGCGGATGCTATAACTATTGAAGGAATAAGGCCTTTTTGGCCAGGGAAAGAAAGAATTGAGGGAAAGATAAAGACCGGAGGGAAAATAGAAAAAATTATTTTTTATACGCTCATTATAGTTGACTTATTTTTGTTAATAAAGATTTTTGTATGAGTTATAATGAATAACAATTAGCTTTTAAATATGTATTTGAGGATATAATTTAATTAATTTTTAGGATTTTTAACAATTAAATTATTATAGATAATTGATGTTTTACAAAGTGTATTATGGAAAGATAAAATGTTTATAAATAGCAAGGAATTGTGATGAAGATGGTTAAGGGAGATGAAGAGAAGAAAAGTAAAGAAGAAATTTCTAACGATAAAGAAAAGGAAGAAAAATTAACTGATATTCCTGGAATTGGACCAGGAATTGCAGCGAAACTTGAAGCAGCAGGGGTATATGATTTGATGGGGTTGGCTGTTATGAGCCCCAGCGGGCTTGCTGACCTTGCTGGAGTAGGAGAAGCTGTTGCCAGGAAAGCGATACAAGCAGCAAGAGGTATGATGAATCTGGGATTTATGAGTGGAGATGAATATGCAAAAAAACGAGAAGATATTGGATATATAACAACAGGATCTGAAAATTTAAATAAACTTCTGGGAGGAAAAGGTGTTGAATCTAGGGCGATGACGGAAGCATATGGTAGTTTTGGCAGTGGAAAAAGTCAGCTTGCATTTTCACTTGCAGTTAATGTGCAATTGCCAAAGGAACAAGGAGGATTAAATGGAAAGGCAGTTATTATTGACACAGAAGGAACTTTTGTTCCATCTAGGATAAGACAAATAGCAGAAGGAATGGGGGCACAAGCGGAAAAAGTATTGAAGAATATTTTAGTGGCAAGAGCATTCAGCAGTGACCATCAGATTCTATTAATTGATAAGATTAATGAAATGATAAAGGAAGGTGAGCCGATTAAATTAGTAATAATTGATTCACTGACTGCTCATTTTAGGGCAGAGTTCAGCGGAAGAGGAGAATTGGCAGACAGGCAACAAAAACTGAATAAATATTTACACAATTTAACAAAACTAGCCGAACAGCATAATTTAGCAGTTTATATAACAAATCAGGTTATGGCAAATCCAGGAATGATGTTTGGAGATCCAACAACACCTGTTGGAGGTCATATTGTAGGACATGCGGCCAAATATAGAATGTATTTGAGAAGAGGCAAAGGCGGAAGCAGGGTTGCAAAGATGGTTGATGCCCCTAATTTACCTGAAAATGAATGCATGTTCTTTTTGACTGAAAAAGGACTTAGGGACGAAGAGGAATAAGCTTTGTTATGAGAAATTAAAAAGGATTAACTCCTCAACTTATTTATTGATTCGATACTAAGAAAATTATTTTTGTGTAAACTCCTTACTTAAGTTTGGGAGAAAGCAAAAATAATTTTCGAGGTGCTCAAGAACTCCAGACACGCTCCGGAATTTATTCCGGAGTTCTTGACAAATTAATCTAAAAGCCATTTCCATAAGGGCACAAATTTAATAATCTCTCCTTCAATTCTTTCTTCTGTTTCATAATCCCAAGTTATAATTATAAGATTTTTACATCTTAATTTCTTACTTGCCTTAAGTAAAGCATTAGTTTCTCTTTCTTTTATTTCTTCTTTTGAATTTATGTAGCTTACTTGAATTAAACTTTCTATTTTTTTATCTTTTTTTATAACAAAATCAACTTCATTTTGCTGATAATCTTTCCAGTAATAAACTTCTAATGAGTTTTCTTTTGCTTTTCTTCTTTGCAATTCAAGAGCAACTTCATTTTCTATAACTTTTCCCTTATTTTCAGAAAATTTGAATCCAATAGAGTTCATTAACCCAGAATCAATACAATAAACTTTTTTAGGAGCTATAAATTGTTGTTTCAATTTAAAATCAAATCTTTCTAATTTAAATATTAAAAAAGCATTTTCAAGATGTGAAATCCAATTAGAAACAGTAGAGACATGCTTTATTCCCAAGACTCTTGATAATTTGCTATATGTTATCTCTTCTGAAGAGTTTGAAACAAGAAACTTAGCAAGATCCTTAAATTCTTTTATCTTATTTATATTATGTCTTAAAATTATATCTTTATTAAGAATTGTCTCATAAATTGTTAAGAGAATGGACTTACCAAATTTATAAACTTCTGGAAAACCTCCAAAGCTAAGGTATTCTTGCAAGAGGTTTATTATTTCTGCTCTGTCTTTTGTTGTATAAATCTCTACTTCCTTAAATGATTTAAATTTTAAAAATTCTCTGAACGAAAAGGGCATAAGCTTAATCTCTATATATCTACCCGTGAGGTGTGTTGCTAATTCTCCTGATAATAATTGAGAGTTGCTTCCGGTAATTATTAATTTTTTTGTTCTTCTTAATCTATTAGCAAATAATTCCCACCCTTTGATGTTTTGGGGTTCATCTAAAATTATGTAGTCTATATCCCCGTATAATTCGTAAAAAGCCTGAAGAGCTTTATCTAGATCTTCAGTCTTTAAGCCCGCGAGTCTTTCATCATCAAAATTAATATATGCAAATTTACTTCCTTTATCCATTAAATAAGAAAAAATAGATTTTCCACATCTTCTAATTCCCGTTATGACAACTATGTTTGGATGGCTTAAATAAGATTTTGCTTCTTTCAGCCTTTCTCTTTCTATAATTATTTCATCTTTCTCTATCTTTTCAAGTTCTTGCCTTTGTTCTTTTATTATACTTTGTAAGTCCATTTTAATCAATATACCAATAGAAAGCTTATTTAAAAAGCTTTCTATTGCATTAGTAAGCTTTAAGATGTTAATGCTCCCCGAGAGCGTTATTTTAGTAAGTCCAGCAAAATCCAGTAAAAAGCCCCCTAAAACACGAGAAAAACACGAAATGGATTTCCGACGGTAAAACGAAAAAAACTTATGCTAATGTTAACCTTAGGTAACACGCCCCCACGAGTTCTGTGTAATACTTTTTATTACACGATTTACTACATATTTTGTATCAAAAAATATGACCAGATTAAGAAAAGCAAAAAGAAAGATTAATAAATCTCTTTTGCTATAACTTAAAATGTCAAAGGGTGTGAAAATAGCTTTAGGAATAGTTCTAATACTAATTTCTATACAATTTATTTATGCAAGTTTTCAATATATTATTCCTGCCTTACAACACAATTTATATAAGGAATCAATTATAGACTTATTTGTAATGCTTATAGGCCTTCTACTTTTTATTCTGGCGATTTTTGTCTTTTTAGATAAAAAATGGGTTAAAATTCCTCTGTATGTAATTCTTGGATTACTTTTGATTTATTCTGCCTATTATCTAATTAGCTCTTTCAACCTAACACCAAGTATATATCTTCCTCAAAAACTCATTAATTGGCAAGTATTTTTGATGATTGAATATATGGCTTTAGATATTATCGGAATAATTTTAAATTGGAAAAATAAGTATTAGAAGTTAAAGAGAATTCTAGAAAATGTAATAATAACATAATTTCTTAACCTAAATTTAGGAAAACTCGGGGAGCGTTGAACCAATAAATTCCAAGAAAAAGTGCCAAAATTATGATAAAAAACACGAAATGGATTTATATCGATAAAACGAAAAAGTGGCATGAGATTATTAACCTAAGGTAACACGCCCCCACGAGGATTTGAACCTCGGTTACAACCTCCGCAAGGTCGTGTTCTATCCAGGCTGAACTATAGGGGCTTGGGAAAATAAGGAGAGGGAAGTTTTTAGAACTTGTTATTGCCAGATTATACGCTGAACAGAGATTTTTTCCTTTATTACAGGATAAATAATTTCTGCCAGTTCTTCCGGAGAAAACCACAGTTTAATTTCTTTTTCTGCACTTTCCGGAGAATCTGAAGAATGGATAACATTCTCGAATATTCCTGTTTTACTATGAATTCTGCCATATCGTCCGCGAATTGTTGTAGGTTTTGCTTCTTCAGGATTTGTAGGCCCAACAATATCTCTTATATTTTCTATTGCATTTTCACCATGATATACTAAGACTAAAACTCTATCTGTATGGTATTTTCCAGTAATATATTCGATTGTTCCTTCGAAAACGTGAGGTTTTTTATTTTTCAATTCGGCATAGTGTTTTTCCGCAAGCTCTCTTTTAACTTTTACTATTTTTGCTCCTACTATCTTTAATTTAGTTTCAGATAATGAGGTTATTATGTTTCCGGTAAGGCTTTTTACTAAGCCATCTGGCTTTATTATTATAAGGCATTGTTGGACAGCCATATTAAAGAATTGGAAAATTGGTGTTTTAAAGGTTTCTGATTAATTATTTTGTATTTCAATAGTATTTTTAAATAAAGATTAATACTAATTTTATGGAATATACTAGTTTATTGGAATTTGAAAGAAAAGTAGTTTATTTTTCTCATAAAATTTCTATTGATGATAATTATGCTAGTAGATTTACGAGAGGAGTTGTTTATGGGGGAAATTGCTATGATATTTCTTTTCAAATGAGGGGAAAACCAGGAACTCCAGAACTTAATCTTAAAAAAATTGATTTAAAGTTAATTGAGAAAATTGTTCCTCTTGGTGAAAATCAGCTGACTGAATTCGAAAAAGGAATCGAATTAGCGTTAAGAACTCGTTTGAGAAACGAAATAAAGTTGAATATTCCTTTGGTGTTATTGGATAGTTTATAGAATTGGATTATTTCTTTTTTTTCTTTAGATTGAATAGATTTTTGTCTTTTTAGATGCCTTTTAAACTTTATGAAAGTATCTTCTTGATTATTTTTTCACAAGTAATTAATAAAGGTTTTTCTTAAAGATTATGAAATGGAGGGATTATAAATGAAATCAAAAGAAAGAACACTACAGATAAGAAGAGCTCGGATAGAAAAATTATTGAGAAGTAGAAGAGGAGAAATTTATTTTTCTTATTATTTTCCTCTTTTTGACACTGAGAAAATTCATTTGCGCACGCTCTGTGGCTTTAGCCTGTGAGTAAGCAAATGAATTTTCGAGGTCTGAAAAACTAAAAACCCTTTGGGTTTTAACTCGGAGTTTTTCAGAAGAGGAACTATTTAAGTCAGAAGTTAATTTATTTGTCTTAATTAAGGAGAAGAATTAAAAAGACATTTTATATTAAAAAAGGATGAGTGCAAAAGAAAGATTATCGAAGCAAGAAATAAAAGACAAATTTGATTCTTTTAGTAAATGGTATTATATTTTTGAGATATTTAATAGTATTTTGATTGGAAGATTGAGAAGAGGATTATTAAAACAGGCAAAGGGGAAAGTTCTTGAAATTGGAATAGGGACAGGAGCTAATCTGAAATATTATCCTACTGATTGTGAAATAACAGGAATTGATTTAAGTAAAGGCATGCTAACGAAAGCTGAAAATAAAGCTGCTAAATTAGGAATTAAAATAAATCTAAGGGAAGGAGATGCTGAAAATCTACCTTTCAAAAAGGAAGAATTTGACAGTGTTGTTGATACTTTAGGATTGTGTATTTATCCTAATCCTATAAGAGCGTTGAAGGAGATGAAGAAAGTTTGCAAGAAAAAAGGAAGGATTTTACTGCTCGAACATGGAATTAGCAATAGACAATTTATTGTCAATCTG
>JACPLS010000065.1 GCA_016186375.1 Candidatus Pacearchaeota archaeon | reverse complement strand
CTGCAAAAAGCTACAATTCGTTTATTCAAAAAATAGTAAATGCTGTGTCATCCGTTCCGGTAAAATTAGGGAAACGAACAGAAAAACCCTTTCCAATAATGCAAATAAATACTGCATTAGTTGCTAAGCTAACTGATGAATACATCAGACACAAACTTTTTGGAACAGAATTTGATCCGATGGAAAATAACAATTGGAAAATTCTAATTCTGACTCAAGAGAAAATTATCTCGCACATAGTAAAAAATGTGAGCCAAGCAATTTTTGATCTGCAAAATAAGCTCGAAGTTATTGATGCGAAAATAGTTAAAAAATATTTTTCAGAAGTAAAAGAACTAAAGATAAGGGAAACATATGCAATTGATGTTGCTAAAACTATCTATTCGAGGATAGCCTTTCCTTCCAACAAAGGCGGATTTGAAAAGGCATTTATGGAATTCATAGATGCTGATTCAAATGTAAATGCATTCATTAAAATAAACGAGTATTATCATGGTTTTGCTAATGTTATTTACATAAGGGAGGATGGACTTCTCGCTCATTATTTCCCTGATTTTATTGTTAGGATAGGGGACAAGGTATATTTGGTAGAAACCAAAGCAGAGAGAGACCTCAATAATATTAATGTAAAGCAGAAAAGATTAGCAACTATCGACTGGATTGATAAGGTTAACGAACTAAAACCTGAAGATAGAATGAGCTGCTCATGGAATTATGTCTTGCTTGGTGAAAGCACTTTTTATGGAATGAGCGAAAAAGGGGCTACAACTCAGGAAATCCTTGAATATGCAAGGCTCACTAAAGCCAAAATAAAGGGCACTTTAGGGGACTTTACAGGTGTTAAAGAATATTGAAGGGGAGGAAAAAGATGGCATATAAATGTCCGAATTGTGGAGCACCCTTGCATTATGGGGGTAAAATAAGGCCAAATGTTCCATACGGCAGGTCACGATTGGTTACTGTTTACTATTGCAGAGTCTGTGGATGGCGAGGGACTTAATGGCATTCAATACTGGAATTGAATCTTTTTTAAAAATTAAAGGTTATTCCATTGCAAGATCTGAATCTGGTAAAAAAGTGATTGAGTTTGAAAAAGACCCGATTGCAAACGACTTCTGGGATTATATGTCTGCACATAGTTCAATAAGAACAGTTTTCAATGCTTTTATCAAATCTCGTGAACTTGAATCGCACAATTCACTTGAAAGGCTTTCTAAATTTTTGGAAGAAGCTGAAACTTCTTTTGTGTTTGGAGCATATTGTAAGAATACAAATAAACCTTGTCAGATAATTTTAGACAGACCGAACTTGTTGGAGTCAAACTTTAAGCTTCCAATTAAACATAGAACCACATGTCCGACCTGTAAATTCCGAAACACTTTTTCCAAAGAAGATTATAAACCCATATTTAAACTTGAATTCAGGGATATAGTGAAATTTTTCTTGAAAGGCTGTAAAAAAAATGTTTTCCGAATAGCTTATTCAGTATCTTGCTATTTTTGCAATAAAGATGCGCCTTTTGATGAAAAGATTCCTACAATCAAAAGATGTTCAAAATGTAAAAATATTTCTTATTTATCGACTCAGTTTATTTTAAATCCAGAAATTGAAAATTTGATTAAAGATACACATGGCTACTGGCTTGAATGGTTTGTTTGGAAACTAACAAAAGGACGGTTAAAATCAGAAATAGGGTTATTGATTGAGAAGGAGAATAAGAAAATTGAATGCGATATTGTTTTATGGAATGGCAAACTGATAGTAATTGAATGTAAAGATACTACTGACGAATCATTTATTAGCAAACTTACTTCTTTAAACAAATTTGCGGATTACTTTGTACTAGTTAGCACCGTAAAATTAAGAAAAGATACTTTGGAAACGGCCCGAGATATACTGAAACAAAAATTCATTTATGTTAAACCTTCCGACATTCACAATTCTGTAAATATTATTCTGGGGATCTCTAAAAAAAGCTAAAATGGATATGGAAAAAGACTTCATTATACAAGAGGAATTCAGGCAGTTCAGAGATTTGCTTAGCAAGAGATTTCAGTCTATGGATAAAGGAATACAGTTAGCTTTAATGAAAGCCACAGTTAGTGAGCTAACTAGCATGCGGCTAGGGTATTTTTTGACTGATGTTTCAAAAATCATGACTTCCAAGGAACTACTCGACTTTGGCGAAACTCATGAAGTTATAAAAACTTATCAAGAGGAACTTAAAATAACTCAGGAAATGTTCGAGCTATTAATTAAAATCCCTGATGATGTCCAGAAACTTATTGAAACAGATGCTGAAATCCAATTTAAACTACTTGAGATTCAGATCAAAAGATCAGAATTACTTCTAAAAAGAGCCAAGGAAAAAGGATTTGGGACTGAAATTGAACAATCTTACCAGAACGATATCAATAAATTACAAGAATTCCGAAGCACATTCTATAGCAAAATTAATATTACTAAAGAATTCGAAGAGTTAAAAAATATTCATGATTTTCCTTCCTCTCTGGAAGCTATTTCTCAATATTTTGAAAAGAATAAAGAAGAGTTTGCTAGACGATTTCAAAAGTTACCTAATCTCCCATCAGATATTCATTTAGAATTAAGAATAAGTAGTCTTTATGGACAAATTAAAGCACTTTGTTGGCTAGGTTTAGGAAGTTCGGCTATTGTTTTAATGGGAGTTCTTCTAGAGGCCACTTTAAAAGAAATAATCTTCTTTAAGGAAGGAAAAGAATTTATTGACTTAGTAAGGGAAGAAAATGCTGATTTTGGTCAAGCCATAAAATACTGCAGGGAGAAAGATTACATTACAGAAAAAGAAGGAGTAATGCTTGGCCAGTTTAGAGATGATATTAGGAACAAATATCAGCATCACAATGTTAATGCCATTGCTAAAAATTATGCTATTGGCGGAGTCAAAATTGATATGAAAGAAGGAGAATCTCCAATTAAGAAAATGGAAGAAGCTTTGGCAGGACTTAAGTCTGGAGAGATTAAATACGAGATGTATGATCAATCTGAATTAAGAAGCTTTGCTGATGTGCTAAAAGTAGAAGTAATTGATAAGCGTAGAGCCATACCTCTCTTCTTGCAGGTTCATGAATTTTTGATAAAGAAAGCTAAGCAATTCTTCGCATCTCCTTCAAAACAACAGGAAGATTCAGCTTCTGGATCTATTTAGTTGGGGTCGGCCAGTTGTGATTCGAATTTAAACAGCCAATATTTCTTAATTATTATGGTTATAAATTGTGCTATAAAAAATACAAAACCAATCATCCAAAATATCATCCCCTTTAAGTCCTCTTCTTTTGCAAATGACATTACAGTAGGGATGTCTGATAAAATTATTGTAATTATAAAAACGAGTATGCTATATTTTAATATGCTTTCTATGAATAATTTGGCTAAAACTTTATCCTTGAAAAAAGTTAACCTTGAATAATCTAAGAAATGGCTTGAGATGTAAATGGGTGGGAAAACAACAAAATAACCAATGAAAGAAAAAGTGGTTAATATATTAGGAAAGTATTTGTTTACTGAAAACAATAATGCAAATAATATTCCACAGGAAAGAAGCAGAGTTAAAGAAAATAATGTAAACAGATTTACTTTTATTCTGTTAAAATCTGGTCTGTTAGTGTCTTTTATATGCCCTTTTATAAAATGGTTGGCCATAACGACTAAAATTGCAAGCAACATTATTATGCCTATAAATGCCCCCCAACCCCTATCACTTAGGAAAACTGATGCTAAGAGGCCAGCGCAAGATAACAAACCTACATAAATAAACTGAT
>JACPLS010000068.1 GCA_016186375.1 Candidatus Pacearchaeota archaeon | reverse complement strand
ATTTTACATTCCCTATTTATCATTCAGCAGCCTGCGGCTGCTGTATCGTTGATTTCTTCTGAATCATAAATCTCGTTCCTACAAAATCAGATATCACTGCTGTAGTGATAAAATCACCAAAAGCTGCTTTAAAAATTCCAGACACTATTGGTATCCTTGTTTTTTCAGATATTTCTTTCATAATATTATTTATTTCCTCCGTCGCTAGAGATAAATTTGTCGTTTGTATAACACCTGCCTTATAGACCAATATTTGTTTCCCAGGTCCTGGACATTCAATAGTCTGTACAGCAGAATCATTTAGTAAAGAATCTATTTTAACTAAACTATTAATCTCTATTTTTTGCATATTTGATGGTCTCGAAAGAGAAGGTTTAGGAATTGCTGGTTTGGATGGTTTAGGAATAGAAGGGGGTGCAACTCCTGTTTTCTTTACAATAGGGGGCATTCTCTGATTAGCAATTTTGGGTTGTTCTTTAATTAAAGGTTTCCTTTGACTTATTGGAGAAATAAATGGATAAGGTAATTCTAAAAGATTAATCTTTTCCTTCTCCATAATAGTTTTATGCATAACATTATCCTGTTTAACCACTTGTCCTTGATTTGCATCCTGTATAACATTTTCTTCTATCAAATTCATTTCCATAGGCGTTGTTTCCTGATAAGAATTATATGCCTTATTCTGAATACTCACCAATCTTCTCTTATCTTCCAAAGGGACAGATAAGCCTATTAATTTTTTTACAAATGGGCTTCCATTTTAGAATCTCGGTAAGGGCTTAACTGTTTGAGTCTGTCCTTGTTGATCATTAGGTTTCTTTTGAGTCATTTGCGTTTCTGTTCTTTGTATTGGCTGTTCAATATATACAGTTCTTTCAACAGGCCTTTGCCCATACATTCTTTCCCTAATTCTCTCCTCCACCATGGTAAGTCCTTTAGCAATTGTTTTATTCTGGTCTAATAATCTATCAATCTTTTCTAAAAATTCACTGTCTTTTTCAGTTGATATGTTTCCAGGAGATTGGGCAAAGCTTCTGGCCGCCATCTCAAATAGTGCTAATAAATTAGATATATTAGATGATAACTTATCAAATTTTTCTGCTAGGTTAGTATGAACCTTCTGTAATTCAACAAGGTTTTCAAGTATTTTCTCTTCTAATTTAATCAGTTTTCCCTGATGATCAATCTCATCCTTAATTGAAGATTCATCACCTTTGTTCTTTTTCTGCATGTATATGTCAAGAGTATTTTGTTTATAAAGATTTGCTTGGCAAATCTTTATCTGGCTTCTAAAGCCAATAACAAAGCTTAAAATAGGCTATTAATTAGGAATGTCAAGAACTCCGGAATAAATTCCAGAATGTCTGGAGTTCTTGACCACTTCGAAAATTAAATTTGCTTACTCACAAATGAAGTAGAAAGATTGTGCAAATTTAATTTTCTTAGTTTCAATAAGGGTCTATAGTTAAGTGGTATAATATTCGGCTCCAGAAATTATTTTGGAGCAACCGAAAGTTGGGGGTTCGATTCCTCCTAGGCCCATTTATATTTTAATACTATCTTTTCTATATATTTATGTCATATTACAACTTCTTCATTTCCTCAATTTCATCATATGAAATAGCGCAGCCCTTGAATTTCGTCGCATAAAGAAGAGCTTCTAAAACCTTGCTTCCAGTTATTTTTACAAAACCCTTTTTATAAGCAGCGAAAACCAGTTCCGCAGACCTTATAAATCGAAAGTTCAAGAAAATTTTAATATCGCCTGCAATTTCCACCCTCTGATGAAGCCTCTCCGACATAAGTTTCTCTAGCTGCCTTGGATCCTCGCATAATATTCTAGTAGTCCTTTCATCAATAGAAATGACATTTTCAATATCTCTCTCTGACAATTCGGAACTTAATGCTAAACATGACATTTCTGCACTGCTCACTAAAGAGATCCACCTACTTTCCACTTTAACAAAATGATTAGCATTACTCATAAATTCATCAGTTTTCTTGTCCAAAGATTTAGAATCAATCTCAAAAGATTCCGGCATTTCTATGATGCCATCTTTCAAAAGACCCTCTATACTTAAAGCGCCAAGTTCAAATCTCGGAATTCCTTTGGGTCTGTCTATAACCTCATTTTTTACTTCTTTGGTAATTAGAAATTTCCCTTTAAAATCCTTCCTTAAAGATTCAACTAAATAAAGAAGCCCATTCATAGACAAGTTTATTAAAGCTCCTGAATCAAATATTAAAGCTTTCATTTTTATATTTTATCCTCCACGGACAAGAAATCCATAGCCATTTTAACCCTTTTTATAACGTCTAGTGTTTTTATTTTCGTTGGAGCAAGTTTCTCTCTTTGCCCAGCATATTCAAATAATTCCCATTGTGTTATTCCTAAAATTTTTGCAGTTTGTCCTAGTGATATACCATGTTCATAAATCTTACCTGCTTTATTAATAGATGACTTCCTTAACACTTCCTCTATATATGGCTTTAATTTTATTGAAAGAGTATCAAATAACTTTCTGGCTCTTTCTATATAGCTTTCATAAAGATCATAGTTTCTTTTTTCAGTAGCTTTTACTGCCAAATTTAAAAAAGAATTCATTTTTTTTACAAATTTGCTCCAATTTTTTATTCGATCAAAGTCCTTCCTTTCAATCAATTTGCTTAAAGTATAAATAATTACAGCCAGAGTTATGCTGGCAGGGTCTTGCAAGCACGAAGCAGAATGAATCGTTTGGTTTGATAGCTGATTTAATCTTAAAGCATCATTGCTAGTTAATGATTTTTGTGTTACTGTTATTACTTCTCGTATGTGTTCCGGCTCTTCCATAAAAGTATAAAGAAACCACATATATAAACTTTTTCGGTATAATTGTGATGTCGTTTGAATTATACAACGCAAGGTTAATATACTCTAAAACCTTAGACAAATCATGGAAGTTATTCTAGATAGTAATTTCATTATTTCATGTATAAAAAGAAAAATTAATTTTTTAGAAGACCTTGAAAACCTTGGATTTAAAGTTCTTCTTCCCAAAGAAGTCTATCAAGAGCTTAAAGACCTAAGGCAAAAAGTTTCTCACAATGAAAGAAACAATATTGATATTGCCTTAAGTCTTATTGAAAAGAATAAAATTAAAAAAATTAGGTTAGGAAATAAGATCGTGGACGAAGGATTAATTGAAAAAGGAAAAAAAGGTTGTTATGTTGCGACTCTTGATTCAGGTATTAAAAGGGCAATTTCAAACAAAGTAATAATCTCTGAAGCAAAGAATTCTCTTATTATTGAAAGAAGTTAATTCATCATTTCCCCTTTTCAATCTTCTTTTTCCCATTCATATAAGGAATAATGGCCTTTGGAACTAATATCGAACCATCTTTTTGTTGGTAATTTTCAAGAATTGCAACCATCGCCCTGGATGTTGCAACCATAGTATTATTCAAAATATCCAGATATCTTTTTTCACCCTTGTCCAAATACCTAATGTTTAACGCACGCGCTTGATAATCCGTGCAGTTTCCTGCTGAAGTTACTTCAGCATACTTTCCTTGCCTTGGAAACCATACTTCTATATCATATTGCTTAGCAAATTTCGCTCCTAAATCTCCTGAACAAATTTCTATAACTCTATAAGGTAATTCTAAAGATTGAAAAAATTCTTCAGTAATTTTCTGTATCTCCTCTAATATTTCAAATGATTTTTCAGGAATAGAGTAAACAACCTGTTCAACTTTGTTAAATTGATGCATTCTGAATAAGCCCTTAGTATCAACACCATGGCTCCCAATTTCTTTTCTGAAACAAGGAGTCAATGCACATAATTTAATTGGTATTTTTTCTTTATTTATTGTTTTATTCTTGAATAATGAAACTAAAGCATGCTCCGCAGTTCCTATTAGATATAAATTTTCCTTTTCAATTTTATAAACAACATCTTCAAAATCCTTTAAACCATTTAACGCACCAAGAAGAGTTTCAAAATTTAGCATTAATGGTGGAACTACTAATGTAAAACCTTTCTTTGTTATAAAATCTACACCGTACCTTTGTAAAGCATGATCTAACATAGCAATATCACCTAGAAGATAATTGAAACCCTCTCCGGAATTATTTCTTCCGGCATCAAAGTCAGCATATCCAAGATTTTCGACAAGTTCTGAATGATTTAATAATTCAAAAGAAAACTTTTTTATCTTTCCCCATTTTTTTATTTCTTTATTTTCCGAAGCGTCCTTTCCTATAGGGACAGACGAATGTAAGAAATTCGGTATAAGTAGAAGAGAAGAATTCCTCTCTTCTTCAAGTTCTTTTGCTTTCTTTTCTAATATTTCAATTTCCTCTGGTATCTTCTTAGCTTTTTTCATCGCAGAACTAGCATTTCTTCCAGTTTTCTTCAACTCACTTATCTCTTTTGAAACATTGTTCCTCTCCGCCCTTAAATTATCAATTTGAACTTTTAAATTTCTCCAATCTTTATCTTTTTTTACTATATCGTCAATTATTTTTTCATCTTTATGCCTTTTTCTCATGTTTTCTTTAACATCTTCAGGCTTTTCTCTTATTAGCTTAATATCTAACATATCTTGATAAATAAGAAAGGTTATTTAAATCATTTGCCTCTTCTAAATTTATAATCTATTATCTGATAATTGGATTAATCTTTAACAGACAAGAAAACAGCCTGTTATTATCTCAAATCTAAAAGCATTTTAAAATACTTTATTTGTCAAATAATTACTAATGATATTTAAATGAAAGTAATGGATCCATAGAGTTTATAAATTACCCATAATCTTCAAAATTATCAGATCATATTCATCTCACATGGCTGAGATGAAAGGGTCTGCTGCACGCGGCGCAGCAGGCCTATTTCTATTCCGAGAATAAAAAATATAATCTTGAAGCTGTATAATTATTTGACAATTCACTCAAAACTTTAATATTCCATTCTTAACCAACCCTATTCCTGCTTAATTGTTCTGACCAAAAACTTGGCAATTCATGCTCAATAACACCTTCAAAATCACTGTCTAAAACATAAGAAACCTTTTCTTTTTTTTCCAATTTGTTGAAATAATTCTTAGCTTTTTCATAAAACTTTTTAATCTCGGGACGCTCCATTTCCAACTGAAGAAGGCTTCCTTCTTTGATAAAGAGGGTATCCGCAAGTTTCAGTACATTTTTATCTATAAGACCTGTGTTTTGTGTTATAAATATTAAAGTAAGGCTTTTGTGCCTTGCAATTGCTAACAAATTGGTTAATTCCTTATTTCTTATTTTCATGCTGTTTCTTGAATTAAACGATATTGCCCCTTCGTCTACTAATATAATTGAATTATTTGGGGCTTCATCGACATTCTCTATGGTATAAATCCACTTCGGCAAAAGCCTTTTTTCAATTCCCAAAACAAAACATGACCTTTTTGTTTTAGAATGAATATTTTCCAGCAACCTGAATCCAAGTGAACTTTTTCCAGATCCTCTCTTTCCAAAAACAAGCATTATTAATGAATCATTATCAATTCTATTGTTAAACTGTGTAAAATCTCCTTGCGTAATCTTAATCACTTTAAAAGGCTCAATCTTAGGAATCGCCTGATATATTGGGCTCTTTTTCAGCTTACGATTATCATTTCCCCTTCTGATAGAATCTATAATCGACCTAAATATCGACTTTTTTTCTCCCATCTTATATTGATGCATCATAGATTAATAAACATTGTTTATTTTGACAATCTTATATTATAAGAGATAAAATAGAAATATTTATCCCTTGCCAGTTCCTTGGTTTTGATGTCTTAAGATTAATCTTTTAGTTTCTATAACAATACCTTTATATCTATTAATAAAAAACTTATTTAATTACTATTTTACAACTGATATTTAAAATCAAAAAAACGATATGCCACCGCAGCTTAAATGCTGCGGTTTGTGACAGGCACTCGTTTTTTGGATGCAGCAAATTTAATAAATTTGCTGAACAGAAAATCTTTCAGATTTTCTTGTGCTCAAAAAGTTACCGCACCTTGACAGGTGCGGTTTTCTGGAGACTTTTTGACATGATTAAAACGCCGATGCTAGGATTCGAACCTAGGCGTCCTCGCGGACAACGGTTTTCGAGACCGTCCCATTTACCGTTCTGGCACATCGGCACACCATTCAAAAGGACACAAGGTTTAAAAAGCATTTTCTCTCTCACATTATCATGACAAAAGTAAGAATCAAACTGGCAAGCATTGATATTGGGGCACTTAATCCAGTTATAACATCAATAAAAGAAATTACAGATAGAGCCGGAGCAGTTATGCGAGGCCCTATTCCATTACCGACGAGAAAACTTAAAGTTACCACAAGAAAATCTCCTTGCGGAAATGGAACAGCTACTTTCGATAAATTCGAGATGAGAGTTCATAGAAGAATTATTGACATACCAGCAGAAGATCGTATTCTTCATCCTATTATGAAACTACAAATCCCTCGTTCTGTCCAAATTAAGATTGAAATGAAGGATTGAAATTGTTATGAAAATAATTTTATAGTTTTTTCCACTTCTTCCTTTATGCCTAAAATACAATCAAAATTTTTTACTTCGTTTTCATTTACCCATGAATAATCTGTGAATGAACCACTTTCTAATTTTACCTCTCCTTTTTTATATTTTGCAGCGAATTTCACTAATATAACTGGTATTCCATCCGGGCGTACAAAAGAAACGCTATTAATATAGCTTAAATAAGGTTCTATTTCTAATCCTGTTTCTTCCATTAATTCTCTTTGTAACAAAGATTCAACAGAATTTTCAAAATCTATTACATCACCATTCATTCTTGTAGGTTTTGCGATATCTAAGTTTTTCCATTCAAGTTTGCCTCCTGGAACTGCATATTTTCCAGGGTGAACTTTCTCTCTTTCATCTCTTTTTAAAATAAGACATCTTTTATCTAAATCTCTATAAACGACAACATTAGCGACAAAATAAAATAGTTTGTCTTCCTTTGCTTTATCAAGAGTTATTTTATTTGCAGGCATATTATTTTGTATATCTTTATCTATATAATTGTTTGTATATAATTTTTTAAAGGAATAAAATAAAGTTATTTTTATGAAAGATCAATCAATTTTAGTTGTGAAGCCAGAAATTATTGAGAGGCATCATGAAGTTAAACTATCACTTGAGAGAAGAGGATATTTCTCTCTAGTTAATGAAATTCGCAACGGATGGATAGAAGTTATGCGACAAATTTATTGTCCTCAATTTTCATCTAAACATATTACTTCTTTAATATGTGCTTATAATGAAAGGTGGAGCGATGAGTACGGATTATTTCTTCTAAGTCATAATAACGGAAATACTCTTGCTGAATTAAATAAAGATGAAGGTAATTTTAAGGATTATCAAACTCAAATGCATTGGAGTTTACGCCTTGAATTTGGATTACCTGCTAGATATAATATACCTGTGGATGATAAGTTTACTATAGTTTTTAATGGATTACATTGTCCAAAAACTAAAGACGATTTAGAAAGACATTTGAAGATTTTTAATTTATCCTGATCTTATCATCATAATAAATAAAAAGATATATCTTTTTATACTTAACAATTTCATGTTTTTCATGGCAGCATTAAAAACTCTCTATTCCCCTAAAGGGCTTGTACATTTTTCAGTCGGAGCAATTATAAAAAAAGGAGACAGAATTTTGTTAATTGATAGAGCAGTCCCTCCACTTGGTTTCGCCTGTCCAGCAGGTCATGTTGAACATAAAGAAAATTTTGAAGATGCCCTCTTGAGAGAAGTAAAAGAAGAAATTGGCATGCAAGTCTTCGGCTATAAACTTTTATTCGAAGAAACATTATATGGAAATGATTGCAATAAAGGGGCGCACAACCATCACTGGATTGTATTTGAGTGTGAAGTGAGGGGAGATGAAAGAAAAAATAGGGAAGTTAAAACAATAGGATATTATTCAAAAGAAGAGATAAGTAAATTGAAGTTGGAGCCTAGTTGGAATATAATACTAAAGAAACTTAAGATAATTAACTAAATCTTTAAATAGTTCAATCTTAGATAAAATATTGCATGGGAAAAGAAGCACTAGTTGTTAAAAGGGAAATTTTATTTAAGGATAAATCTTTTCAAGGTTATTTAAATGCATCATCTTATGATTTTATTTCAATTATATTAAAGAACCATTTTTATCAAACAAGAGGAAATGAATTAGAAGAGAATAAAAATCTTCAACAAATAATTCCCTATGTTTGGATCATAAACCCCAATAAAAAGTTTGTTTTTCTTTATAAAAGAACTGCAAATAGAAATAAAAAAGATGGAGAATACAAAGAAACTAGATATTTAAATAAATTTTCTGGCGGAGTTGGGGGTCATATTGACAGAGATACAGAAGAAGGATCTGAAAACCCTATTTTTCAAGCAATGATGCGAGAACTAAAAGAAGAAGTTATTATGACAAACTATCCTGAACCAAGAATAATTGGTTATATAAATGATGATACTGATTCTATCGGAAAAGTTCATTTCGGCCTTATTGCAATTTGTGAAACAAATCAAGATGTTCATGCCAAGGCTGAAGAAGGCCTATTGGAAGGTAAATTTTATACTATCCAAGAAGTTGAATCTATTTTTAGTGATGAAAAAAATCAAATTGAGAATTGGACAAGAATAAGCTGGCCTTTTGTTAGAGAATGTATTCTTCCAAAATAATTTTTCCATAATATATGTATTTATAAATTACTTTGTACATCAAAAAAGATGAGAGAATATTTGGATTTATTAAAAAGAGTGCTATTCTATGGCGATCCTCAATATAATAAAAGAACTGGACAATTAATGCTTGTCAGCGCAGGTGATCAAAGTATTTATGACCTAAGAGAGGGTTTTCCTAGATGCACAACTAAATCCTCTGTAAATTTAAGATGGGTGGGAGAAGAATTATTTTGGATGCTGAGAGGAGAAAGGAATGCTAAAACACTATATGATAAAGGAGTAGATATTTGGAATAGAAATGCGTTTCAACATTACCTCAAAAGGAATAGTCTTGATTCTAGAATTAAGAAAAACACACTTGAATGGGAAAAAGAGTTTATGACCTACCAAGAAAAAATGAGATCTGATTCTGAATGGAAAATGGAAAACTCTGATCTTGGCCCAGTTTATGGATGGCAATGGAGACACTGGCCAAAAAGAGAAGGTGGAGAAATAGATCAGATTCTAAATGTTATTCAAGGAATAAAAAAAGATAAGGGATCTAGATATCATATTTTTACTGCTTGGAATCCTGAAGATGTCCCATCTATGGCTTTAGGACCCTGTCATGTTATGGCACATTTAACTATTACTCGAGATAAGGATTTAGATTTGCATATGTTTCAAAGATCTTGTGACATATATTTAGGTGTTCCATTTAATATTGCTCAATATTCTCTATTAAATCACCTAATTGCAATGGAAACAAATTTAAATCCTAGGAAATTTATACATACATACAGCAATGTACACATTTATTGTGGTGTAACACCAAGATCCGATTTCTTAAACAATGAAAATAATTTAATTGAATTGCAGAATAGAGCAGGAAATGCATCCAAGCCAGAAGATTATCTTAACGTTAGAGAATGGTATTTAGGTAATGCTCCTTCTGAAAGTCAAGAAAATGAGAAAAAAGACCATGTTCCATTTGTTTTGGAACAGTTATCTAAAACACCCTTAGAAAAACCAAAGATTAAAATCTCTAAAATGCCTTTCTTTGAATTAATTCAACAACCATTCAAAGATGTTGCTAATCTAGAAGGGCCTGCTCCATTAAAGTGGCATTCTAAAGCTACTATGGCTGCATAGGTATTAAAATGGATTTAATAATTATCGCAGCAATTGCAAGGAACAATGTCATCGGAAACAATAGCGAAATTCCTTGGTTTGAAGATGATGAAATAAGAAAAGCTGATATGAAACATTTTCGCTCTTTAACTTTTGGGCATCCAATTATTTTTGGAAGAGTTACATATGAAAGTATTTTACAGCGCATAGGTAAGCCACTTGAAGGGAGAACAAATATAGTTGTTTCTGGAAGAGGAATAGAGCATAGAGATGAAGTTATTGTTTGTAAAGACATCTTTGACGCAATGGACTATGCTCAAAAATTAGACAATATAGTATTTATTGGTGGTGGTGAGAGAATCTATAGGCAAACTATTCCCACGCCCCATGTTACAAGACTTGAGATCACAGAAATAAAAGGAAACTACATTGGAAACAAACACTTTCCAATAATTTTTAATCATGAATGGAAAGAGGAAAAAAGAGAAGACCACGAAAGATATAATTTTGTAACTTATTTTAGACATAGACAAAACTCTTAAAAGCCTTCAATTCTCTGTTTTCTTATGCCCGGATGGCGCAGTGGTTACCGCGTGCGCTTGGAGAGCGCATTTCCGCAAGGATTCGCAGGTTCAAATCCTGCTCCGGGCGTTTAATTTCGTTAAAACAAATATTTGCGAAAGTTATTTAAAACTCAAATTTACTTAATTATTAAGTTGACGGCGCAAACTGATACCTTAATCCGATAGAAAGAAATGATAAAATTAGAAAAAACATTAAGAAAAGTAATAAAACGAAAAGGTTATTTAGAATTGGAAAGATATGAAATAGCATATAGAGATCCTGAACAATTTAAGCTAGTATTGGATGGAGAAATTCATAAAAATCTGCTCCAGATAAACATGAATAATTTTGATTGGTATGCGGATAAAGTTTATCATTACTTTATGGAAAGTGCCATACATCTTCAAGATATGAATGAAGAATTGATCAATATTCTGGCAAGGAAAGAAAAGTGGGTAGATTATAGTCAAAAGATGAATGGGATCCAATTTATGCAAATATCGAAGGAATTGCCCATAGTTTGGAATGAATATCCCATATTGGCATCAGTTCAAATTGAAGGAGAAATACCTGAAATTGTTAAAGTATCATCTTTGCCTAATCAAGTTCCAGATAAATTATTTTCAAGACATATGAAAAAAGAAATAATTTATCTTATAAATACTCCTTCAGATTTTAACGATCCTGCCCAACTTGAAAGATATACAAGAGACCTACAAAATCTTCTAGGTGAATCATAAGATAATAATTGTTCGATATAACAATACAACATCAATTAATTTAAATAGTAAAATTGTAATTGTTTTTTATGGTTAAAGTTGGAGTAATAGGGCACACGGGTAGGTTGGGAAAACCATTAGTAGAATTAATATGTAATCATCCTGGAGCTGAACTTGTTTATACTGAAAGTAGAAAAGAAGGCGCTGATGGAGATTTGGAAAGTGTAGATTGCATGTTTTTTACCCTTCCCAAAGGAGAGTCTGAACAATATTTAACAAAATGTAAGGAAAAAAGATTGATTGATTTAAGTGAAGATCATAGAGATAATAGTAGATGGGTATACGGATTGTCTGAAATGAATAGAGAAGAAATAAAAGCTGCAAGAAGAGTCGCTAACCCTGGGTGCTATGCAACATCAGTAATCTTAGGTCTGTTACCAATCAAAGGATGTGTGTCCCAGATTAATATATCTTCGACTAGCGGGATATCAGGAGCAGGTCTTGAGGTTATTAAAATTGATCAATTCTTAATTTATAAAGAAGGTAGAGAGCACCCTCATCTAAAAGAAATTACTGCTGCTCTTGCTTATAATCAAGAATCTCCAGGTGAAATATTATTTGTTCCGCAGAGAATTGATAATACAGACAGAGGAATAATATCTACTATATTTTCAACATTTAGTGGATTTGGCCCAATTCAAGAAAAATATGACACATTCTACAAAAATAATCCTTTTGTTTCAATGGTTAAAAAAATTGAGACTAGAGCTGTAAATAATACCAACAGATGCCATATTAAAGTATCAGAATTTGGAGAAAGGCTAATAATATTATCTGCTTTGGATAATATTTTAAAAGGAGGATCAGGACAGGCAATTCAAAATTTCAATATTATGTACGGATTTGATGAAACTTTAGGGCTTCCATTGTAGTTGTTGTGTTTCATTGTTTTAATTGAAAGCTGTTTATAAACATAAATTATATGAACTTTTAAAACATGAATTTTATTTTTTATATCTAATTTTTCACATCAATCA
>JACPLS010000071.1 GCA_016186375.1 Candidatus Pacearchaeota archaeon | reverse complement strand
ATTCTTTCTTACAGGGCAAAATCTGATGGAATTACTGCAGAAAAAATAATAGAAGAAATTTTAAAATTGGTTAAGGCACCTTAAACTAAATCATTATGAGAAGAATTATTGAGAGAGAAAGTAATAAGGAAAATAAAAGAATTTTTAATATTGATGTAGATAGTGCAATAACACAGTTAAGGTCTTCATTGCACCATTTTGAGATTAGAACAAAGAAATTTGTGAAATTTTTTAGGGGAAAAAGTTTTGAATTTGATGGATTCAGAGAATTTTCTCCTGATGATGATGTTAGCATTATTGATTGGAAGGTTTCAGTTAGATCAAATAAATTACTTGTAAGGCGTTATCTTGAGGAAGCTCCATTAAAAATAATTTTTGCAATAGATACAAGTGATAATATGGTTTTTGGCTCAACTGAAAAATTAAAATGTGAATATGCCGCAGAACTTGCACTAAGCTTGTCTCATCTTATACTAAGATATAATAATAGGGTAGGTTTTATTTTATTCAATGACAAGGAAATTTATATACCTGCTAAGACAGGAATACACCATTTTTTACAATTAACTGATGCATTAAAGGATCCTAAGAATTATGGTGGGGACTCAAGGTTCGACAGAATATCTGAGTTTATATCAAAACAATTTGACTCAAGCCTAACTGCATTAATAATTATCTCAGATTTTGCGAGAATCAACAGAAAAGTTAAAAAACAAATTAATATTATTAGTGAAAGATATGAAACATTGGCATTTTTTATCAGAGACCCAATTGACAAGAACCTTCCTAATGCAGATGGAGAATTTGTTATTGAAGATCCCAGAACAAAAGATCAGATTTTACTTGACCCAAATTTAGCAAGGGCGCAGTATAAAAAAAACATGAAAGAGGAAGAAGATAATATTAAAGATATCTTAAAAAAAGCAGGAATAGACTTTGTGGAATTGATGACTGACAAATCTTTTGTACCCGATGTTACTGAATTTATTAAGAGCCGCGTGAGGAGGTTTTAAAATGGAGCTTTTCTTTCTATTTCCTAGATATTTATTTTTTCTTTTCATTATACCTTTTTTTGTTCTCATTCATTTTGTGAGCTTGAAGACCTATAGAACCAGAGCTCTTAGGTTTGCGAATTTTGAAGCCATTGCAAGGATAAAAGGAGTTGATTTTTATTCTAAAAACTTAATAGTTCTTTTATTAACCTGTTTCTTGTTGATAATTGTAGTTTTCACTTTGGCTGGATTGACATTAAGAACAGAATTAGAAGCAAGTTCTTTTTCTTTTGTTATAGCCATTGACTCTTCTGCAAGTATGAGCGCCGATGACCTTGAACCGAGCAGGCTAGAAAGTGCAAAAGAAACAGCATTTCAATTTGTTAAGGAAAGCTCAACGGGCACTGATTTTGGAATTATCTCTTTTAGCAGTGCAGCTCTTATAGAACAAGAAGTTACCGATAATAGAGATCTTGTATATTCAGGAATAAAGAATATTAAATTAAATTCAGCAGGAGGCACAAACTTGTATGATGCATTAATTCTTGGAGCAAACATATTGCGAGGATATGATAGTAGGTCAATAATTCTTTTAAGTGATGGGCAGACTAATATTGGGAACTTACAAGATGCCATTGATTATGCAAATGATAATAATTTAATTGTTCATGCTATAGCCATAGGCACAAGCGAAGGAGGAGAGAGCAACTATGGCTTAACAAAAATTGATGAGGAATCCTTACAATCTATTTCATATAATACGAAGGGGTCATATTTTAAAGTAACAGGCAATGATGAATTGAAAAATGCTTTTTCAAAGATATCCGAATTAAGGAAGAAAAAAATTTCTATTAATCTTTCCAATTATCTTCTCCTGCTATCAATAATCCTCATAGTAATTATTTATTACCTAGCTAACAGCAGGTATAGGACAATTCCTTAGAATCAAGGTAATTGAGAATAAAGATAAAATTAATGGGTAAATTAATTTACTTTTCATGCTTTCTCCTAATAGTAGTCTGCATTATAGTTATGCATAAACATTTCTGTATTTTCTCCTCTCTCCTATTATCCTTCTTATTCTTTCAAGGTTATCTATATGTTCTATTGAAGGATGATTGAATTCTTCTGTTTGGGGAGAATATTGAGCTTTACCAACATCTTTATTTACTGATATTGATAATTGACCTTTTCTTTGCGGAGATACTTCAAGAAGAACATTTTCTTTTTCAGCAGGCTTATTTAGGCTGTATCTTGTTTATTTCAAGGTCAATAAATTTTTTAATTTGTTTGCTTACTGATTGTTGATTTCTTGCAGTTTGCAAAGGTTTTTTCCATATTTTGTTTAATCCGAAGAAAAAATTCTTACTCTTTTTTTCTGTTATCGTATTTTGTTCCTTATCCATTAAAGACTTTAGGTCGTTAATTAGGGTCGTTAAACTATCTTGGTTATTTTTTTCCCCTGAATATAAGGCATAAACCATTTCATAACAAAAAGTTGCAATTTCTGGTTTGTTTTTTTGCAAGAAATAATCTACAAGTTCATCGTATTCACTATTTTTAGATATATGAAATCTTTTTGTAAGAAAATCTCTAACAAGAACATCAATAAGTGATAAAGATACTTCTATTGGTTGCTTTGACGTTTCAATCTTTTGTAATTCTTCTAAATAGCTTTTATTTTCTTCTTTGATTAAACTTGGACTTATTTCTTGGTCACCCATGTTTTTTAGTATTTGTATATTGATATTTTACTATAAAAACTTATTGCCTCCAAGTAGAATCAAGTATTGATCTGAAAAACAAAAATGTTTATATACTCCCCTCAACTTTAAGTTATAATTAAAAAAAGGCTATAATTTAAATGAGGATATATGATAGAAGTTAATAAGGCGATTGTGGTACTACTTATTATAGCTATTGTCTTCTCGGTGGTTTCTGTGGTTTTAACTTTATCATTAAATAATGTTAAACCTGTTGAGTCAGAGATAAAACAAAATGGCAATTCTGTCGGTGAGCAAAAAGGGAATCTTGCTTTGAATGTTGAAACTTCTGTTTTGCCTGATGTAGATTAGGGAGGAAAATGAAATCTGAAAAATTACTTCTTTTTGTTGCAATTATTGCTGTTGTGGTATCTGGACTAAGCGTTTTGTTTACAAGCATTTCTATTCAAGATTTTAAGACCAACTGGATAACAGGATTTCCAACAGCTACAGGAACAGCGAACTTATCTGTGGAATCGGCAGCAACAATTAACTTTACAGTCTATGAAATTAATTGGAGCTCGGGGAGAGTTAATACAGGAGATCCTAATGCAACTTTAGACACTTCTGCTGGAACAGTAGTACGTGGGAACTGGACGGCAAATAGCAGAGGACTTATTCTTATAAATCAAGGGAATACAAATGTTTCTCTGCAAATAAATACTGGAAAAACAGCGGCTACTTTTATAGGAGGGACTAATCCTGTTTATCAATGGAATGTTTCTGCACAATTCGGCAATCAAAGTGCATGCTTAAATGCGACTAATGGAACAACAATTGATAGCGGGGCACACACATTTAACCTAAGTGTGTTTACAGGTGTTAGTACTAGCGCGTTTCTTGTCTGTGATAAATTCCAATACCACCCTCAAAATAACACTATCAGAATTGATATAAGGATTCAAGTTCCTTCTAATTCATTCACGGGGTCTTTAAATGACTTAATAACTGCAACAGCTACAGCAATTTTGAGTAGACCTTTGTTATCAAGATCTGTCTTCTTTATTGATGCTCCTCCTGGCTAGAAAGGTATAAAAATTGTCTTTGTTAATAATATTTATGGATAAGAAAAGAGGTAAATGTAATTTGTTAAATTTAATATACATTTTATTTATAATAATATTATTAAACATTAGTAATGTTTCAGCAGCCATAGGTGTCAGTCCTGCTAAATACGAATTAAATTTTGAACCGAATCTTAAACAGGTTTTAACATTTAATTTTTTTGGAGATGGAGATATTCCTATGGATATTTATATTGAAGGAGATTTAAAAAAATATGCTGAATTAAGCACAAAATATATTGAAGGGCCAGGAATTGTTAATGTATTATTAAAACTACCTTCGAGTTCAGATGACTTAAATCCTGGAAACAACAGGCTTTTAGTGGGAGCGAGGCAAACATCACCTCCCGGAGTTTCAGTTATTGGAACAATAGGGGAAATAAGAGCAGTCATTAACTTAAAAGTTCCTTTCCCTGGGAAATATGCTATATTAGACTTTTTTACTGTTAATTCCAAAGAAGGAGAACCGATACCAATGACATTTAAAATATTCAGTGTTGGGAGAGAATCTATTTTAACTGAAAATAAAATTGAAATATATGATTTTTCTAACAAAAAAATTGATAGTGTTGATATTGGAAGATTCATTGTTCATCCTAACGAAATTAAAGACCTTTCTGGATACATAAATTCTTCTAATTATAAAGCAGGGAGTTATAAAACAAAAGGAATAACTGATTTTCAAGAGGGCAAGGCCGAAATAGAATCCGGATTTAGACTAGGAGAATTATTTGTAAACATTTCAAATTATACTACGGAGATTCAAAGATCAATAATAAACAAAATCGATTTCAATATTGAAAGTTTTTGGAATGACCCTCTTGATAATGTTTATGTTTCTGGCACTGTTTTAGAATATAATTTTACTTTTAAAACTCCTTCAACAAGATTAGAAAGCTTTCAAAAACAGACTTTGATAGGGTTTTTTGACACTACATCTATACCAATCGAGGCTAAAGCACTTAAAGTAAATATGACGGTTTATTATGCTGATAGAAGCAATGAAATTTTAGGAAAGTTGAGATTTAAACAAGAAATTAATATACTTACGTATGCTATAATAGCACTTATTATTGCTGTATTGATACTCGGATGGTTTGTGTTCAGAAGAAGAAAGAAAAATAATTTGGAGAAAGGAAGTCATGGTAAAAGAAAAAGATGAGAAAATAATTGTTGCAAAAATGATTATTATTGCAATACTGATAGGAATTGTTTTATTAGGTGTTATTTATACTGTTAAGTCCATGAATCCATATAAAGGTTCTTTAAAGATTGAGAAAGTTGATGTTTTATTTTCTATAGGAGATTTTGGAGGTTTTGACTTAAACAAAACCGCGCTTACGTATGGAACAATAACTCCAGGAGGAAGTTCTTCAAGGAATGTTATTATTGGAAATGAATATTCATTTCCAATTTATGTTAAGGTTTTCGCTTCTGGTGTCTTGAGACAATTTTTAACAACTGAAGAAAATATTATTCTTGAACCAGGAGAGAGCAGGAAAGTTCCTTTAGTAATAAGGGCTTCAAAAGAATCTGGGTTTGGAAATTATTCAGGGAAATTGGAATTTGTTTTTTGGAAGAAGGAATAATTTACTTAAGTATTTTAAAAAAAAGATGATTAAGGAGATTGGATAAATTAATCTATAATACTAAGAAAATTATTTTTGCGTAAACTCCTTACTTAAGTTTGCGAGAAAGCAAAAATAATTTTCGAGGTGCTCAAGAACTCTGTTCACGCTCCGGAATTTATTCCGGAGTTCTTGACAATTTCCTACTCATATAAAGGAGCAATGTTTTTATATTGATTTATTCTTTAAGGGAGATGAAAAAAAGAGTTGTTTGGGTGATCCTTTGTTTGATAATAATATTTAGTACGTTACAGATAATCGTTGTTGTTAAGAATCCATTATTTTTTCAGAGAATAACTGGAGGAGCTTCTATTGTAGGCTCATTCGCAATATTTATCGAAGGATCGCTTGCTACATTAAATATATCTAGCCCATTAAATACAACCTATTCTTTTAGCATTGGTGCGAATTATTCTATAGACCTTAATGTAACATCGACCGGTATTATTCCCCAAACATGGTGGTATAGTTTATTTGATCTGCAACATAATACTTACAATAAACAAAATGTTATTTTTACACCGAATATAAGCTTTGCTGCCGTAAGATGGCAGAATAGGATTGAAGTATTTACAAATGATTCTTCTGGAAGAATATATAATAATAATGTCACTTTCTTTATTTCTGTTCCAAATTCTGCACCCGCAGTTAATAATTTGGCAGGGCAACATTATGCTTGTGAAGGAACTTCATTTAGTGCTTATTTCAATGCTAGTGATATTGATGAGGATGTTTTGACTGTTGGAATAACACCAAATATTCCATTTTTTGTTTCTCCAACAAGAACTAACGGAGGCGTTATGAATACTTCAATTCAAATTTTTACTGGAACATTAGGAAAGAGCAATGTAGGAAATCATAGTGAAACAGTTGATGTTAGTGATGCACAATATACTGATTCAAAGTTGACAAATATCTCTGTTATCGAAATTAACAATTTTCCAACAATTGATAATATTGGAGTTCAAACAGTTTGGACACAAGGAGAAAACAGCACTTTTTATAAAGAGGTTGTAATTTCAGATATTGAAAGCGGAAACAGGACATCAGGAAACTTTACTTTTAATCTTACATTTTTATCTGGAATTGGATTTTTCAATATAAGTGTTATAGGAATAATGAATGTTAGCCCTAATGCAACGCATGTAGGAGTTTACAATTTAAGTGTCTGTGCAACAGATAGAGCTTTGCAAAATATTCATCCTAACATAAGTTTGTGCGGGCAGACAGGAAGCAATTTGACATCTTGCGTTAACTTTAGCCTTACTGTAACAAATCAAAACAGAGCCCCAGAAATTCTTAATTTTTATCCGAATTCCAGTAATTTTACTGCAGCTGGAACAAACAATTTGTATTTTAATGCGACAGTAAAAGACGCGGATGGAACAATTACTGATGATTATTGGTATATTGATGATGCTTTTATAGAGAGAGATAGTAGTTCTCTAACACCAAGTTTTAGTTATAATTTTGGTTGTGGTGTTTCTGGAGTAAAGAGAGTAAAACTTGACGTTACCGATGGTTTGCTTAATGCAACGCAACAATGGAATATTACGATAACAAATGTAGTCTGTCCAAGCGGAGCAGCAGGCGGAGCAGCAGGCGGAGGTGGAGGCGGAGTAGGAGCTGGAATTACAGCTTGTGAACCATTATGGGGATGTACAGATTGGGATAGTTGTCAATCATTGAATACAGATTCAAATAAATCTTCTGAATCTGGTACTGGAATTGGAGAATCTTCGAGTATTTCCATCAGTGTTACTAAAATTATAAACGATGTTAGTGCCTTCATTAATAAAGGTTGTTTAGTTTTTGGATTTAGTGCTGAAGTATGTGGATATCAGCCACGAGCTTGTGTCGATGTTAAGAATTGCACAAGTAATGTAATAAACAAAACAAAGCCTTCAGAAGTGCAGGCTTGTTATTATACTCCTGTGCCAACTTGTATTGATAAAATTAAAAATTGTCATGATGGAAAGTGCGAGGTTCTGGTTGATTGCGGAGGTCCGTGTGTGTCTTGTGCAACTTGTTCTGATGGGATAAAAAATCAAGGCGAGGATCAAATTGATTGCGGAGGACCTTGCATTAAGAGGTGTCCTATAACTAAAATTGTATCCAATAAGTCATTTCAATACATTTTAATAGTAATTCTTCTAAGCATTGCCATAATGTTACTTATCTTGCTTTGGAGAAGAAAGCAAAAACAAAAAAATATAATAGAAAAATTGAGGAAAAGTGTAGAAGAAGCAGAATTTATATAATAATATGAAAAAAGAGAATGAAGAATGGGAAAAATTAACTACTGTAATAATATTATTTATTGTATTTATAATTATTATTTTATCATTGAGAATAGAGGCATTTAATTCAGACTCAAACAGCAATGCAAATTTATCAATTTGGCCGTTGGGAAGTGTGAGTGGCTTAAATTTGAGTTATGGGGCGATATATAGTAAGGTAACAGGAGATTGGAATTTTTCATTTTATGCAAACTTTACAAATTCTTCTTTTGCAATCGTAAATGGTTCACAAGGAAATGGAAATTGCACAATAAAATTTAATGCATCAGTATCTGGTTTATTTAATAATTATTCTAATATGACTTTTAATACTACTGGCTTTTTATGGCAATTTAGTGCTAATTTTACACGGAAAGGAAATTTTACATATGAAATTAACTGTACTAGTATATATGGAAATGTAACATTAAATGATAATTTTACAATAAGGAACACTAGGCCTTGGATAAATAAAACAGAATTAACTGGAGCAATGACAGCTCTCTCTTGTACTGAAGATACTTTGTGCACATTTAATTTATCAAATAGAACTGTTGAAGATGATGTTAATGATATTGCAACTCTTCTGTTTGCAAACCAGAGTAATAGCACAACTTTGACAAATTATACATTAACTTCACAGGGATTTTTAACTGTGAATAAGACTAATATGAATGTAAGCCAATCACAAAACCTTATTTTTACTGCAACTGATAGTGATGGAGGCAACGATATTGCAACTTTGCCTGTCAGTATAACCGGATTGAATGACCCTCCTAATTTTTTAAATCTTGACAATAAAACATTTAATATTTCTAGTTTATTTAATTTTATTATACTTGGAAATGATGAAGAAAGCGACTTGCCTTTTGTATTTAACATTACTTTTTTAAACTGCACAACTGCCTCTTGGAGTTATAGGAATAGCACAGATTGTACACTCTTTAATTCAACGCAATTTTCAGTTAATTCAACAGCTATAAACATTTCTTTTACTCCAGTTAAGAATGATGTAGGAAATTATACAATCAATTTTTCAGTTCGAGATACTAATAATTATCTTTCTCCTTACAATGCTTCAAGAGGACTATATGTTAATTTTTCTGTTTTGAACATAAACGAGGCACCATATTTCAGATATACTTGCGATAATGAAAGAAACGCTACTGAAGGAACCAGATTTACGTGCAGAGTTAATGTTTCTGACAACGACGAGGACAATAATATTACTATAAGCGCAAATTTTTCCTGGTACACTTTCTCGAACGGAACATATTTCAATAGCACATACACACAAGTATTAAATTCAACTTTGCTTTATAATACTACATATATAGTCAATTTCACACCACGAGCTGAAAATGTGGGAAATTGGTCTATAAATATTTCCATAAACGATACCGGAAATCCTAAAGGCATAAATTCAACTAGATTTTATTTCTTTATAAATTTTATAAATGCATCTGTTTCTCTTGACACTATATCAAATATAACTGCATATACAACAAATAATTATACTGTATTAGTAAATGCAACAGATGAAAACGTGCTAATTCCTGATAAGACAATTTACAATGAAAATATATCTTTTAGCTCGAATAGGACGCCTTATGTTAATATTACTTCTATTGGACAAATAACTGGCACTAACAAAACAAGAGCGCAGATCACTTTTAATCCAAATGATTTGGGAATTGGGAACCACACAATAAATATCAGTGTTAGAGATTACAATAATTTTTCCAGTGACTCAAGGATATTCATAATTAGGGTAGTTGGAAATAACGCACCACAATGGAATTCTTCTACAATAACCAATCATAGCTTAAATGAGGGAACAGTATTTTATCTTAATTTGAGTGCGAATGTTAGCGATGCCGATAATGATGTTCTCAATTTTACTTTTACTAACAACAGTGCATTTCCCGGATTTATATTGAATTCAAGTACTGGAGTAGTTAATTTTACTCCAACAGATGTTGATGTCGGGCTTCATTATGTTACTATAAATGTATCTGATAATGCAACCGGATCAAGTCTTATATTTAATTTTACAGTCTTAAATATTCAGGATTTACCTATTATTGAAAGACCTTTGACAATTACAAATGCAACTATAGATGCTAATTCAAATATTAATGCAACAGAGGATAATGTGACAACTATAAGTGTTTTTGCACAAGATGAAGACCTAAGGATTCTCTCAGGACAAAGAGGATATTATAACGAAACATTGAGCTTGAATTTAACTATTCAGGGGGTAAATACGTCACTTTTTAATTTTACACGAGATAATTCTTTTCCAACTGACTCTGGAACTAATGCAAATAGGTCTTTATTCACTACTACATTTATTCCTGGAAAAGCATCTCTGGGAAATTATAACATTACAATAAACATAAGTGATGCAACAAATGCTTCAAATTTAATAAGATTTAATTTGACTGTTGGGAGCATTAATCATAGGCCTGTTTTAGGTGCATTAGGAAATCAAACATCTACGATTAACAGGACTTTTTATTTTGATATAAATGCTACTGATGTTGAAGATGGGAACGATAGTACTAGCTCGAACTTTACTTTTACTGGGGTTTTTATTAATGGGACTTCTTTTTTTAATTCGACTGTTTTTAATAATCTAACTGGTGTAATTAATGTGACTTTTAATAGAACACATGGAGGAATATACAGAATAAATATTACAGTTAGAGATACAAACGGAGAAAATACTTCAAATGATTTCTACTTACATATTTATGATACTCTCAGCATTTTAGCTCCAGCTGCTGGATTTGTTTTTAATCTTGTAGAAAATAATCAAAGCAATTTATCGACTTTTGTTGTTAATCATAGTGTTGGAGATAACCTTACTTGGTATTTTACGTTAGGTAGTAATTTAAGAAATAACATTAGTGCAATTGCTAACATGACTAATTATACTTGGAGTTTTACTCCAAACTTCACAGATGAAACATTTGGAGGATTTGTAAATTTAACTCTTTTTGTTTTTAATCCCCTTTATCCTGATTTAAATCAGACGAGAAACTTTAGCTTTAATATAAGCCATATAAATTCAGATGTTAGTTTTTCAGGATTAATTAATGATATGTCCGGGCCATATGGAACACCATTACAAATTAATCTTACAGCTTATTTCTCCGATATAGACTTTTCTGATGTAAGGATTAACCAAACACTTAATTTTACAATTAGAAGCAATTCTTCCAGCAGTAGTATTACTACTGCTATTTCATCTGATTGGATATTAAATTTAAGTGCAACAATTGCGATAATAGAAACTTTGAATATTACAGCAAGTGATTTAGACTCTGGGAATAGGACTATTACAAATGCTACGAGCAATTATTTTAGAGTAACATTTACAACACCGACAACAACATCAACACCAAGCAGTGGAGGCGGAGGTGGCGGTGGAGGAACAACAACTAAAGAAGTTCCTAAACCGGTTTCGTTAAAATTAATACTTCCAGGAACTGTGAGTGCAGAACCGAATGATATAATTCTTGTTTCTTTACAGGTGGCTAATCAAGGGACAGAAATTTTAAGAGGTATTGATTTAACAAGTTACGTTCTCCTTGAAGGGAAATTAAATAGCGATGTTACGACATCTTTTAATGTAACGAGAATAGAAATTCTAAATCCTGGTAAAAGTGAAAATGTATCTCTGACTGTTAGAACTGGAGGAAATACAGGAACTTATAATGTTATTGTTAATGGAACTGTTGAGAGTCCTGTTTATAGCGACTGGGCGTCAATGGTTTTGACAGTTACAGAAGGGGCGCATATTAAGGAGAAAATTATTTTCTTTAAGCAATTGATTATAGAGAATCCAGAATGCGCCGAAGCACAGGAATTAGTGAAAGAGGCAGAGAAATATTATGAGAATAAGAATTTTGAAGAAGCAACAAAGAAAGTTGATGAAGCAATTAATGGCTGCAAGAGATTAATAAGTAGGAGATCATTAGAGAAAGAAGTAAAAAAGATTTATGAAAGCTCTATTTTCTTTTATGTGTTAATTGCGATTGTTATTGCAATTATTTTAGGGTTAGGGTATTATGAATTTCGGAGAAGGAAGATGAAGAAAGCAATTGATTTATATTTGAACGACCTTAATGAGCCTGAACCTGAACACAAATATAAAGAGACAAGAGTTTCTATTGGTTAATTTTATTAAAATATTTTAATTATTAATGATTTTTTACTATGGATTTAATTCTGAAGATTATTTGATTAATTATTTTTAATATTAAATTTGATTGATAACATAATTGAGGGTTTTGAAAAACTCTCTTTTTAAGTTAATTTTCATATAGTAAGAAATCTTAAAAATGCATCTTCTAACCAAAATACCGAAGATAAATTAATACTGTAAATAATTATGGTTAAAGCTGTAATAATTTGGCTATTGTCAGAATAGGGGTAAATTAAAGTTGTCAATTTTATGATGTATTTGATAACGAGATATATTAATTAGTGTAATTAAACTTTTAGCTTTTCTAAAAAGTAAATGAATGAAAATCTAAGCATAAACTTCAATTATTCTTGCATTAACACCATAATATTTTAGAACTTTTATTAGGTCTTCTCTGTATTCTATCGGAATAAGAATTGTGCTTTTTCCTAATTTTTCACCTTGAAATTCCTCTAAAAGACCCCTGTACTTTTTGTCTTTTACTTTAAATCCATATATTTTGTTTAAGAACGCGCCCCTGTTTCTTTTTATCTTATTCCAGAAAATTAAGGCTTTCTTTTTTCCTTCCATTTTTGTTGATACATAGAAACTATAGAGATATATACCGTTACTTTCTATACTTTTTTTAAGATCTTTCCATTTGTCAATTTTTCCTATTACAATATTTATTTTATTATCTATGCCTTTAGTTTTGAAAAGTAATGCTTCTCTGCTTTTGTAGTAATTATTTGTTATCTCATCTACTTTTTTATTAAGATTTTTCTGATCTTTTTTGATGTCTATAAAAATATCAATATCGCTCTCTTTAGTTGCTTCTTCCCTTGCTGCAGAGCCAAATAAGATTATTGCTTTTAAATTGGATAAGTCTTTTTTATTCAAATTAGCAATAAGATATGAAACAAAATAACTAGCATATGCTTTAATCATTTTCAAACCTCTTTTTCAGTGAGAGAAATAAGTCTATTTTGTCTCTAATATTCTTTTCATTAGTAGGTTTTCCATACGC
>JACPLS010000063.1 GCA_016186375.1 Candidatus Pacearchaeota archaeon | reverse complement strand
TTTATTACCGGATTAAGATAAGCTATTACGTTTTCTTTCCAAAATGCCGGTGAGGCAATTATTATGTGAGTTGGCTGATATTTTTTGTTGATTGCTGTTAGTTGAGACGC
The DNA here is from genome assembly GCA_016186375.1 of Candidatus Pacearchaeota archaeon. Lineage (GTDB taxonomy): Archaea > Nanobdellota > Nanobdellia > Pacearchaeales > GW2011-AR1 > VGKP01. The sequence goes on along the minus strand of JACPLS010000063.1, from coordinate 2,657 downwards.
TATTTCTTTGTAGAAATCTTTTTGTTCTTTTGTTTCATATGCTTTTTTTTGCGCATCTCCTTCCAATTCCAGCAGAAGTTCAGGACCGTAATTTTTTAGGATGAAAATTGTTGAATTGTCTCTGTCTAAAATGCAAATTATTATTTTTGTGCTTGTGTCTTTTAGAGAATCTTTTAGCTTTTCTTTTTGATATGACAACCAGGTTTTTGTGATTGTTAGTGTTGAATCTTGTTCTACGTTTATTGTGTGGAATGAGCCTTTTGGTATATCTTCTAGGGCTTCTGTGGTTCTGCCATTTATTCTTAAGCTGTTTAAAGTTTTATGAAACTCTACTTTTTCGACTTCTATTTCTAAAGTAATGGGTTTTTTAATTATTTTAGTGCTTCTTTCTTCTTGCTGATTTAGTTTTATTTTTCTATATGTCTTAGCTTTTACTATATCTTTAGGGGTTATAATCTGGTTTAAATACCACAGATCCTCTAGGGAGGTTACTTTAAGTTTTACTATGCCTTTTTTATCATCTTTATAAATTAACTGCATATTTTAGAAAGTAAAGAAACCTTTATAAATTAATAATACTAATCTGGTTTATGGAAAAAGGACAGACGAGCAATTTAATGATATTTATTATTCTTATTGGCTTATTTATGGTTTTATATATTCTTGCTTTGCCTCCTTCTGAAAGAGATCCTTTGTTGAATGAATCTTTTGATGATGAGGATAAGAATGTCGGGGAGATTGGTTCATTAAATTCAAGAAATTTGCTTAATGAGAGGCCGGGTGAAGTTTTTCCATTAACTTCTAATAAACAAGGGCATTCGATTAATACAGTCGGCTTGTTTTTTAGAGAAGAGCCTAGTAAAAAGGTATTGAGCAATGGATTTACTGTCAGTTCTAGTTTGTTTGGGTCTAAAGAAAAAGAATTAAGCTTTTCTGTTGAAAATTTAGAAGATCTGGATTCTATAAAATTAGTTTTTGTTTCGGATGTTGCCAACGGCGAGTTAATTATTGAGCTTAATGGATTTACTGTGTTTAATGATGTTGCTTTGGGGAATGTTGAGGTTATACTTCCTATTGATAGACTAGAAAACAGAAATTTATTGCTGTTTAAGACTTCCGGGATTGGCGCTTCTTTTTGGAATAAAAATGAATATGCTTTAAGCAATGTCGGCATTAATCAGATATTTGAGAATGAGAATAATGAAGAGGATAGGTTTTTTGTTTTAAGCCAGGATGAGTTTGACAACATGAAGAGTGCTGTTTTAAACTATGATGTTTACTGCAATTTAGGCGAGGGTACTCTTAGTATAAAATTAAATGGGGATGCTGTTTCCAGCGAGGCTTTACCTTGTGCTAAAAGTAGCAGGAGACTAGAGTTAATTCCTAATTCTTTTTTTTCTGGAACTAATACTTTAACGTTTTCTATAAATAAGGGAGATTATTTAATAGATAAGATAAATCTTGAGAGCTCTTTGTTTAAGACTGGATTTAAACAGTATGTGTTTTTGCTGACAAAACAAGAGAATCAGGCTGTGTTAAATGGAGATAACGGCGTTGTACTTGATATGAGTCTTGGCGGTGGTTTAAAAGTGGCTGATGTCTTGATTAATGGATTTACTGTTAAAATTGATACTGCTGATGACAGGTTTAAGAAGGATATTTCTGAATATATTCAAGAAGGAGAGAACGTTATTGAGATAGTTCCAAAGAGAGAATTTGAAATTACGTCTTTGAGACTAGATTTTGTTTGAGGTTTTTAATGGCGGAACCTAGAGGTGGTGCTGGAGAGGTTGGAAGGTGGATAGGGGGCATTTTTAGATTTTTTGCTTTTCTTATAGCTGCTCTTTTGTTTTTTGGAGTTATTGCGATTATTTTGATTTTAGTTTTTAATATAGGCACTGGGGGGGCTGGCGAGTACTTTGGTGAGCTGGGCTTGATTAAATTAGAAGAAGATGGATCTAGAGCTGCTGGTAAACTTGGAATAGGTGATAAGCTAAGATTGATTGTTGCACCTGAGAGCTTTACTGATAGAACTGTCTGGTCGGATACAATACCTGCTGATGAGACTGGTGAGATACCTAAAATAGAGATTGCTAATATACAACCAAACTCTAATTATTACTTTCCTGGGGATGAAATCGTTGTTGCTGTTGGTGTAGATGCTGATTCTAGTAATGATGAGACTAGCTTTGCCCGTTTTTCTTGCGAGTTAGAGGATTATAAAGATGTGCCTGTTGTTGATCCTGAGGAGTTTGAGCTGGATGCTATACCTAGTGTTCAAAGAACTGCCTTTTTTTGCGAGTTTCCTAGTGGTTTAAAAGGAAACCCTAAGAGGGATAAAACAAATGTGCTCACTGCTAAAGTTGTTTATGAATATAAACAGGGTGCGGCTTTAAGAGTTTATTTTATGGATGATACTAAATTGAGAACGTATATGGCAAATAGGGAGAATCCTTTGGATGCTTGGGATGAGCCTTTGTTTAATAGGAATACTGGAATTATTACACCACAGGCAGATCCAGGACCTATGAGGATTGCTATTAAGGTCGGTAGCTCTCAACCTTTTTCAGAGGTTATTCCTAGGTATCCTTTGGAAGTTGTTTTTTCCAGAGACCTTGGCTATACCGGCAGGTTTTTGAATTTTACTTCTTTTAATT
>JACPLS010000007.1:16385-26444 GCA_016186375.1 Candidatus Pacearchaeota archaeon | reverse complement strand
TAAATCAAAAATAACTGTTTGGTTAGAAATGCAACGATTGTCTTAGCGGAGCTGCCCGAAGGGCATTAACTTGTTTCTTAGTAAAAAATAGTACACACTCATCTACTCCGAGTAGTCAGAGGTTAAATTTTACTCTAGGTCATTCTTAGTTAATTATTTAAATTCGTTCCTATTAAAATAAAAATAAAGAATAATATGGAAAAAAAAGAAATCTCTAATGGTGTAGTACATGTAGTGCCAGTAGATTTAAGAAAGATTATTACCTCCGACAAAATGGTGCTAAGAGTATGGGAGGATCTTACACCTCTTGCACGCAATGAATGGATTTGCTGGGTAGATAATGCCAAGCAAATAGAGACGAGGAATCGTAGGATTGAGAGAACGTATAGAGAGCTTAAAGGGGGAAAACGCAGACCTTGTTGTTGGGCCGGTTGTAATCATCGAAGTGGAAATGGAAAAGTCAAAAGAGTTGTCAAATGAAATAAAAACATGATTAATATAAGAAGAAATATTGCTATCTATTTAAGAAATGATAATCTTGTTTAAAGCACTTAGAACAAAGTTCTTCCAGAAAATTAATAACTTTTGCTAATATTGTAATTACTTTTTTCTAGCTAGATATTGAACAAGAAGGATTTTTCTTTAATAAATTTTTAAAACGAAACATTTAAATATACTATCATTATAATGATAGTAGAACTATTAGAGTAAAAATGAAAATAGAAACATTAAACCCCTATGTAATAAAGATTTTAATATCTTTGAGAAAAGAAGATAGCATAAGCTCTGTTTCTAAAAGGATTAATTTATCTTACGGTTGGACTCATAAATGGGTTGTTGAATTAATTAAAGAAGGAATATTAAATGAAAAATGGAGAGGTGTTGTCTTAAAAGAAGAAAACAAAAACTATAAAAGAATTATCAAATTTTTAAAAGAAAGTTTAAATAATGTTAATTTTTATTATTCAGTTTTGCAATTGTTTGGTATTGACTATTGTTTCACAAAAACAGATGCGGTTTATTTATGGACGGAAGGAAGATATAATATAGCAAGATATAAGGATTATTATCCTATTTTTATTAAAATTAATAAGTCAGATTATTATATTTTCTTAGAATATTGTAAGAGATTAGGCTTAAAAATTAACTCAAATAAAGGCATATTTTACAATGTTGAAATCTTAGACTATTTTAAAGCAGTCAAAAAAAACGAATTTAAAGTTGAGTCGATAGAAAGAACTATACAATTTATGCAAGAAAACATTTATAATTTTGAACCTGCTTTGGAGATGATTAAAGAAATGTATTCCAAAAAAATCAATATCAAGTACAAAGAGGCTAGTTATTTATAATGGAAGATTTAATAAAAAAAGAGAATGATATATTTGAGATATTAAATAAATTTATTATTTCTGATTTTGACTTTATTTTAGTTGGAGGTTATGCTGTTTCTGCATTTAAACACAGATTTTCTGTTGATGCTGATATTGTTATACAATCAGAAAATCTGGTTAATTTTGAAAATTTACTAAAAGAGCAAGATTTCAAGAAAGTAATAACTAAACAATTAGAGAATATTTATTCCTCAAGATTTATGAGATATGAAAAAGAATACGTAAGTATAGATCTTCTTATTGATGCTTTAGCATCAAGAACAACCAACGCTTCATTTTCCTATGACTTGATTTCTATCAATTCAATTAAAAAGAAAATAATCGGAATTGAGAAAGAAGTTACAGTTAGAATTCCTACAAAAGAATTATTGATAGTTATGAAAATACATTCTGGAAGATTAACTGATTTTAGAGACATTGCTGCTTTAGCAAAAGGCAGTAATTTAAATTTAATAAAGAAGTATTTATTTATTGGAGATTTAAAAAAAATTGAAGATAACTTATCTAGATTAAATATAGTCGTAAATGACAAAAACTTTGTTAATTCTTTTAAGGGTGTTTTTATTGAAAAGAAATTTGATATTGATTTTGAACAAGTAAAAAAGATAAGTCAATTGAGAAAATAAAATTGTTATTGTTTATATTTTATAAATAATAAGGCGATTAATATAGTAATATTGTATCGTCGTATCTTCTTTCATTTTTTCCCCAGCCTATAACGCATCGGCCCAATGGCCATTTGTTAGACATGGCATAAACTTGAAAATCTTCCTCTGTGTTGAACCAAAGAGCAGAACTTCTAAAAGAAAAATCTTCAATTTCTCTTGAAGTCATTTCTCCACCATTTTTTTCAAAGCCATAGTGTGATAATCCTAAAGCTCTTTTTACTAAAATAGAAATATCTTTTATATCTCTAAATGTTTCTTTAATGTCCTTTTTCCATCCTTCTGCTTTAAGATAATCTGTTAATTTTTGCATTTTGTTATTTTGGTTGAAATGAAAATCCTATTTTGACTCCCTCTGCTTTTGCATAGAGCTCGTGGAAAACTTCCTTTAAGCGTTACATCTATTGCTCTGCTTTTGTCAGTGTGATGTTCTCTTAATCCACAAACTGCTTCAACTAATAAACCTTCAAGAGTTGAACCTCCCGTTCCTTGAACTATACCTCTTGCAGGCATATATCTAACTTCATACCTATTTACATCCTCGCTTGAATGTTCTGGTTTTTCTCTTAAGGGTGTTGCAATGAAAGTTATATGATACATTTTATCCACCTACTTATTTAATTTTCTTCTGAGTTTATAAACCTTTCCATAAGTGTTATAATTAAGTGGTAACATAAGAAATATTTAAATACTCATCCTGGTAGAATAAAAAATGGGACATAATGAAACAAGTTTAGACGAGATATTAAGTAGAGAAAAGAAGAAATTGGATGCTCCTGAAAGAGTAGTTTTATATTTTCCTATTGATGGTTGGGCGGGAATTTTTAGAAGAACAAAACCTATTCATGTAGAAGGAAACCTTGACCTAACAGATGAAGAATATGCTTTATTCTCGACAGGATCTAATGAAGTTGGTTTGGTAAGCAGAGGTGTAATTTATATAAGAGAAATTGATTTCAGTGTAAAGAAAAAATTAGAAAAATTCGAAAAACCAATGTTATTAAGGCATCTGGTTTATAATAAAAAATATAGTTGTATGATAAATACAACATAAAAATTTTCACTAAAATAAAGTAGTAAGATGGATTTAAATAAATATATTTCTCAAAAATCCGATGGGAAAGAAGATGGTGCACTTAAAAATTATAAAATTATATTTTGCTCCGTTTCTATTATTTATATTATTAATTGCTCCTGTTTTCGCTGGTGATGTCGCATATATATATAGAAAATCTTTCCGAATTGATAATATTATAATTGAGACTTTTCAAGACCTTGGATTTAGTGTTGAAAAAATTCAGGAAGACAGAATTCCTTCTGATTTATCAAAATATAGGTTAATTTTCTTAGGTGATGAAAATTTTAAAAATATAAACAAAATAAAAGATATTATTGCAGAAAATCCTTCAATAATTGTTAATTCATATCATGGTAAAGAACTGGGACTTACAGATAACGAAGGAGTAAGTCAGCTTGGTTCTTCTGGACCTCTTTCTGTTTTAAAGAACGGAAATCTAATACAAGCTTATACATCTGAGTCTGGTCATAGAGGTATGAGTGTAAATTATTTATACTTAGATACCTTAAATAAAGCTCCTTCATTAAAAAAAATTGCCTCTACCGAACCAACAAGTTCAGGATATAAATTTGGCGATGTTATTGCTTGCGGTTCAACTGGCTCTTTGTTAATGAATGGTAAAGTGGCAAAAAAAAATCTGTGCTTTTTTGGAATAGCAGAATCTGATTTCTGGACATCCTCTGCTAGAAAATTGTTTGAAGAAACTGTAAATTTTGTGGCTATTACTTGCTCATCTGATTCGCAATGCCCTATAGGAATATCGTCTAAACCATTTTGTTCACAAAATTCATTATCAGTAAATCAGACAAGTTACATATGTGAAAATCCCGGAGAACTTAATTCTAGATGTACTCTTTCAACAGAAAGAATAGTGAAAGAACAGTGCATTTTCGGATGCCAAAATAATAAATGCCAAGAGAGCAAACACGATGTATCTTTAATTGATTTTATAAATTCAATCAATAAAATAAGAATTGAAAATTCAGAAGGAATGTTGATAGAAGATAATAATTTAAAGTGTAATGAAAAGTATAAAATATCAGTTAGTGTAAAGAATAGTGGAGACCATTTTGAAAATGTAACATTTTTAAGTACATTAGATTCTTTATCATTTAATCATCTTCCTATTAGTAATATGGAACCTGGAGATACAAGTTTAAAGAGTAAAACTGTCAATATAACTCTTAGTGAAGGATTCTACAGAATTAATATAAAAGCTTTAATTAATAAGGATGAGAACCTACTTGACAATAGCGCACAGAGAGAAGTTTTTGTTTCCTGCTCAACAAGATTTATTGTCTGCTCGTTAAATACACAATGTAATGATAACAACCCACTAACATTTGATGAATGTATTAATTCAGGAACAGAAGCAAGTCTTTGCAGGAATACCGAAATAAACTGCGCCTCTAATTCTGATTGCGGAGCTACAGGATTTATAGGAACAGAATTTTGCTCTGAAAAGAATGTTGTTAAAAATTATCAAACATCAAAATGCATAAATGCCGGAACAAAGGATTCATTTTGTTCTACTTCAATTTCTCCTAAAGAGGTTGTTTCTTGTTCTATTACCTGCTCTTCCGGAATTTGTGTTCAGTGCAGAAACGACCTTGATTGTAATGATTCCGACTCTGGAACAAAAGATATATGCAATAATGCAGGAAGTGCAGAGAGTTATTGCTCTCATACAACAATAAATGAACAAATCACTTGCAGAAAGAATTCTGATTGTGGTTTAGATGGATTTATAGACTCTCCTTTCTGCTCAGGAAACAATGTTGCACAGAAATTCAACATATATACTTGCAATAATGCTGGTACAACACAGAGTTCTTGTTCTTCATCAATTACAGAAAAAGTCAAAGAGCAATGCACTAATGAATGTTTAAATTCTCTTTGTGTTGATCAAACACCGGGAAAACACGATGTTTCTCTTATTGACATTTCTGGAGGCGTTAATAGAATTAAGATTGAAAATGAAAGTGGAGACTTAGTTTCATCTGAAGAATTGAAATGTAATGAGAAATATAAAATTATTGTGAAGGTGAAAAATTCTGGAGAATTTTATGAAAACGTTTCTTTTTCAGGAAACATAGGAAGTTTATTGTTTTCCCATGTTCCCATACAAAATTTAGCTCCTTCTGGAACATCAGAGAAAACAAGAACTGTTAACATCACTTTAGCAGAAGGTACTTATACAATTAGAGTGGGCGCAAATATTCCAAAAGATGATAACGAAGGAGATAATATTGTTCAGAGAGATATTAAAGTTGTTTGCAAAGCAACAGAACCTTCTGTGCATAAACCATTCTGCATTGATTCTGACAATGGCAAAGACTTTGGAACAAAGGGAAATGTTTCTTATCTAACAAAAGTTACTATCACCAATGGTTCAATTCAAAATCCAGGGCAGATAATATCTGTTACATATGGAGCATCAACGTCATTTGATTATTGCATAGATTCTAGTACTGTAATTGAATATTCATGCTTCAGTAATGAGACTGGCTCTTTCCCATCTTCAGTCAGATATAAATGCCCATTTGGATGTGAGAATAGTGTATGCAGAGATTCTTCAATAAGTTTACAAAATTTAAGTTCTTGTTCTGTTCTTAATATACCAAATATGATATACAAATTAAACAGAAATGTTTATGCATTTAATAGGAATAATAATATTGTTAATACTTGTTTCATAATAAAAGCAGATAATGTGACATTCGACGGTTCTGGATTTAAAGTTGTTGGTGAGAAAAGTCATTTTAATTATGGTATAACAACTGAGAAGGTAAAAAATGCCACAATAAAAAACGTGCTTATAGAAGATTTTTATTATGGAATATTTTTAAACGATACAGATAATTCGTTTATTGACAATTCTATTATACAACAAAACTTTAATGGAATTTATTTAACCTTAAGTTCTAATAATAAGATAGCAAATAGTATTGTAAATAATAATACATACAGTGGAATTGTTGTTTTTAATGGATCTAACCTTAACACTATTACTAGAAATAAGATATCAGATCATTCTGATGGAGATGGAATTTTAATTGAAAAGAGCATCGGTAATAATATCAATGACAACAAGGTAGAGAGAAATTTACAAGGAATCGATATTTTTGATAAAAGCTCTGGCAATAATATTAATAAGAATACCATTGGAAAAAATGGAAATGGTATTGCCATTTATCTTTCTCTGATAAATGTGGCATCTGATAATTTGATCAGAGAAAATGATTTGGGATTAATAATTGAAGGCGGAGCTCAGAACACTATCAAGAGAAATACATTTTTCCAAAATAAAGATAAAGATATTTCTCTGCAAGGAAACACCAAAGGCAATTTTGTCGAAGGAAATTTCTTTCTTTAATTTCTTGTAAAAAAAGAAAATTATTTGGTTAACGCCAAAAAATATAAGATTATTAAGTAAGAAATAATTGTCACCTATAACAGTAGAGACAATATTATTTCTTGCAAAACATGTATCAAAATATAATATTGTTTAAATACTCACATCTTTCAATATTTTCATTACTTAAATAAAATGAATAGAAAAACGAGGACCCTGGCGCAGAGTTTTGCATTATCTTTAGTATTAGCAATTCTCATGCTGTCATTGATATCAGGATTAACTGCAACACTTGGCAATTCAAGAATGGTATTGCGTATGAATTCAGGAGATAGTTTAGAAAAATATCTGCTGATTAAGAATGCAAATTCCGTTCCAGTAAAAATTGAGATAACTACTTCTGGTGATTTGGCAAAGTGGGTTAATATCAATGATAATATTTTCAGTCTTTCTCCAGATGAGGAAAAGAAAGCTTTTTTCACTATAAAAGCAACTAAATCCGGAACAACCGAAACAAAGCTCAACGTACGTTTTATTCCTGAAGAAGGGAGTGCTGTCGGACTTTCAGCAACTGTAGTTGTAATTGCTTCTGGGCTAGATACTCAAGAATATATTGATAGCCAGAATGTTAAAGAAGAAAATAAAACTTTTGATAATGTAGATAATACTAAAAAAGAGGTCAAGAACAATAATAATTTGACAATTAAATCAGGATTGGAGAATAAAAATACTATAAATTTTACTGAAAATATCAAAGAAAACATATCTTTTCCAAACAAAGTAAAAAACAACTTTTCCCCTTCAATAAATAGCCCAGAAATAACAATACCAAAAATGCTTATATTTTCAACTTTAACTCTCGTCGTGTTATTAATCTTACTAGTTGTATACTCAAAAAAATTTGTAAAGAAAAAGAGGCCGAAGGAGGGCCATGAATAAAAAAAATGTTATATTTATTTTCATTATTCTAGTTACTTACATATTGTTATTGTCAAATTTAGTCAGCTCTATCCCAGATAATTCAAAGAGTCTATTACAAACATCGACTCCAGATATAGCCTATATCCTTAAAGATCCTTCTAAAGCAGATTCAGCTTTATTGGATGAAATAAGAAAAGCAGGGTTTACTACAGAGATTATTTCTGAATCAGCTGTTAAAGGAACGAATTTTTCAAAATATAGAGTTATTGTTATTGGCGACCAAAATTTTGAACATCCCGAATTAATTCCATTTGAGAAATTCAGATCAGTAATAATAAATTCTCATAATTATGCCTCTAGAATTGGTGATCCTGGATTTGGATGGAGTGCAATTTTCGGGACAAAGAGCAGTCCTTCTGCTTTATCTATATTCAATTTTACAAGTCCTTTAACTTCTGGAATAAAGTCAAAATTTAATGGGTATTCTGTAATTAATCCTTTAGTTAATACTTTTTATCTTAAGGGGAAAAAACCTTTAGGAATAAATATATTAATAACAACTGGTATAGATGCTGAACCTGTTGTTGCTTCCGTAGAAAAAGGCGTTAAATTTCTAAATGATAAAACTGCAAGAGAAAGAAGTGTATTCTTCGGAATAACACAGGCCCGATATTGGACACCTGAAACTAAGAAAATATTTAACAATTCATTATATTGGGTATTATACGGAGAAGATAGAGATAAAGACGGCTTTTTTGCCGATGTAGATTGCAATGACAATGACCCAAAATCATTTCCCGGAGCAATAGAAATCCCTTATGATGGAATTGACCAAAATTGTGATGGGAAAGATTTGGTTGATGTTGACAAAGATAATTATGCATCAATAAAAGTGGGGGGGGAAGATTGTAACGATGAAAATTTCACAATTAATCCAAAAAATCCTGACCCATTATTGAATTGTATAAATGACGCTCCTATAATAGAATTAATCCCGGATATTAGTGGAAAAGAAAACGACAGAATATTTTTCAGTGTTAATGCATCTGACCCTGAAAATGATTTACTTAGATACAGTGTAAATGACTCAAGAATCGAAATTCAGGGAAATCAATTTACTTGGCAGACATCTTTTGAAGACGCAGGAATTCATTATAGAAAAATAAGTGTTTCAGATGGAAAGAATATAACAACTAAACAAGTTAAATTAATAATTGAAAATGTTAACAGAGAACCAAGATTTAATGGAAATCCAGTAATTTCATTTGATGAAGATTCTTCATATAATATTAATTTGTCTTCTTATTTTGTAGATGACGACAAAGAAGATCAAAATAAACTTGTTTTTGTTATAGAAAAAAATACTGATCAAAATAAAATCATTGTATCTTTTATTTCAAATAATTTCTTATCATTAAATCCTGCTCAAAACTGGAATGGTGAAGATTCAATAATAATTTCTGCTTCAGATGGCCATCAAAAAATTAATTCACCAAGAATAAGAATATTAGTATCTTCTGTTAATGATCTTCCTCAATTTAAAGGAGAAATTGAGAACATTGCTATAGATGAAGATTCTATAATGGAAAACACTATCGATTTAAAGAAATATTTTTCAGACCTAGATTCACCATTGAGATTTAGTGTTTTTGGAAATGAGAGCATAAGAATTACAATTTCTTCTAACGGATTAGTTAGTTTCTATCCAAATAAAGACTGGAATGGTGAAGAGAATATTATCTTTTCTGCAAAAGATGGGAATGTAAGTGTTATCTCAAACCAGATTAATATTAAGGTTAATCCCAGAGATGAAATTCCTTCTCTATCTCTAGAAAATTGTTTGAAAACAATTAAAGAAGAGGAAAGTTATCAATGTGACCTAATTACAAATGATTTAGAAAATGATTCTATCACACATAAAATAAAAGGCAGTAATAAACTTTATTGTAAAATTGAAGGAAACAAATTAACTTATAGTGCACAAAGAGATTATTTTGGTGATGCAAGTTGTAATATTGAAACTAGAGATAAAGACGGAGCAAGCGAGAACAATTTTGTAGTTTCTGTTATTAATGTTAATGATGCGCCTTTGATATTTGAGTCAACTCAAGGAAATTTAATTACTATCACAGAGGGAAAGTCCCAAACTTTCTATTTATCGTTGTTTGATCCAGACTCTATTCCAATTGTAGAATGGTACTTGGATAATAATAAAATAAAGTCAGAATTTTCTTTAACATCTAGTTATACATACTACGGAACTTTAGGAGAACACATAATTAAAGCATTTATCAATGACTTCTTGTTTAATGAAACTAGGACTTGGACAGTTAAAGCTGTGCACAATATCTCTTTAGACAATAATCAAATTTTAGAATTACCAGGACAGGGAAATAGCATAAATAATAATCAACCACAAGACGGAGGATATAATTTAAGTGGAGTAGATAGGTGTACATTGAATAATAATTCTATAGAAATAAAGATAAGAGATCCTGACCTAAATGACGAGTTCAGCGCTGGAGAAACTATAGAAGGAGAAGTTGAAGTAAGAAATAATTTGGAGAATAAGCAATCTCTCACAATAAAGGTTCAGGTTTATGATTTAGATATGCAAGATTCAATAGATTCAACTTCTTTGAGCAT
>JACPLS010000007.1:0-16358 GCA_016186375.1 Candidatus Pacearchaeota archaeon | reverse complement strand
TCTTAAACATAGCTATATTGTATATGTAAAAGCTGAAGACGACATTTGTAATGAAGCAATTCAGAAAATTAAAATAGAAAAACCAGAACACAAGGTAATTATTAAATCTTTGGATATTCAAGAGGAAATAAGATGTAATTCTGATATAGAGATAAATGCTCGGATAAAGAACCTCGGCGATAATGAAGAATCTATCTTAATTATGATTGAAAACCCCGATCTTGGCATTGAAATAGAAACAGATCAATTTATTTTAGAAGAAAATGGCGAAAGAGATAGTACAAATAAAAATTTAATTATGCATATCCCAGAGGATGTTGAAGGAGATTATATGTTTAAAACAACTTTAGATTACGGAATAGATAATGTAGTTATTGATAACAATGTCAGTATTTCTTGTGATGTGTCTGAAAACAATCAATACTCAAATTCTGACCAAAGCGATTATATAAGTATCGGAGAAATAGAGCCAGCATATCTCTCAAATAATAAGATTATCGAAGGAACATATAAAAGCAATCTGGCTCTTGATAATTCATCCTTAAACTCTTCAGAATTGCTTATTATTATCCTAAGTGCACTAAACATAATTTTTATTATAGGTATTTTATATATGTCAAAATGGCTAAAACTTTAAATAAAAACAAAAAGAAAAACAGATTTGAGAAAATCAAAGAAATAGCTAGAGCAGTTGTTGATAAGATCCAGATATTACCATCCTTATTGCTAACCACCATAGCTATTTCATCATTTCTAATATTAATATTGCTATCGTTATTAGTTTTACCTTCTCTTACCTCTGCAGTTGAGCCAGAACAACAACTCAAGGAAATAAAAAATATTGACTCTTGTGCAAAGATAGATTCAAGTGGGACGTACGTGTTGATAAATGACATTTCAGATATTGAATTTGAGAAAAACATCGGAGGATGTTTAGTTTTGAATGTTCCTGATATTGAACTAGATTGTAAAGGACACACTATATCATCATCTTCTGAGAAAGCGGTTGGCATAACTATCAATGATAAAAATGTCATGGTCAAAAATTGTAATATCTCAATGAAAAATGGAACAGGGATTGCTGTTCTTCAATCTTATAGCTCAGATATTCTAAATAACACTTTAAAGGACAATAAATACGGAATATTTCTTTATGGATCTATAAATAACAATATTAATTATAACATGCTGGAAAGAAATATTAATTCCATTACATTAGCTACATCTTCAGACAATAATAATATAACTGATAACAAGATTATTGGAAGTTTAGATTATAGTTTATTTTTATCTGGATCATCAGGCAATATAATTAACAATTTGGTTATTTCAAATACAAATGGTGATGCTTTGTTATTTGAAGCAGTTTCCTCCAATAATGTATTGAATAGTTTATTAATATCTGGAACAACAGGACAGAACTTCGATATTAAATTTAAAGATACAGGAAATTACAATAATACTATAAAAGATTCCCAAATTGGAAGGTACGATCTAAATGATGGAAACGTGCTTAACTTTATTGCTAGAGGGCTAGGCGAAGTTAACTATCTAGAACCTATTTCTGGAATTGGATATAATTTATCAGACGATATTAGAATCTTGAATAATTTAATAATTTTATCCGAAGAACAAGAAGGATTAAATAAGTCAGCCAAATTAATTTTCTTTAGCATTCCACGAAACTTGATAAATTATACTATAATGAGAGATAGAGCCCCTTGTTCTCAAGACATTTGCTCAAATGAAACTGCATTTGACGCAGGAACAGTTAAAATTGTGACCAAATATTCTGGAATTTATAAAATATCAGGAACCCAATCTATACCTGAGAAACCTAAACCATTCTGCATAGATTCTGATAATGGCAAAGACTTTGGAACAAAGGGAAATGTTTCTTATTTGACTAAAGTTACAACATCGAGTGGCTCAATTCAAGATAATGGGCAAATCGAGTCAGTATCATTTGGAGCATCGACGTCATTTGATTATTGCATTTCTAATATAACATTAGTAGAATATTCATGTTTCAGCAATGAAACTGGTTCATTTCCAACCTCAATTAGATATAATTGTCCTCTTGGATGTCTGAATAGTGCTTGCATTACTTCTCCTGTGCCAGAGCCACAACCAAATCAAACGATTCCTGTAACAGATAACAAGCCTAAGAAAAACCACAACCGTGATGAAATCCGATTCATACCATCATCTCCAAGATTTTCAGTAGAAAACATATCATTTGTTAATCAAGAAGAGTTTGATTTAAAAAAAGAAGAAGCAATAATACCATTAGGAAATATTGAAGGTAGATTAAACCCTCTTGTGATATTGTTAGTGATATTAAATATACTTGCCCTTATTTTGTTAATAGTTTTTATATTGATAAGAAACAGAGATAAAAAAGGGATAATAGAAAATAAAGAAATGAAAGAAGGGAAGAAAATAAATAAAGAAAAAATTAGCGAGATAAAAAAATCGGAAAAATTGAAGAAAAAACAAGATAACCTAATAGAGTAACATGGAAGAAATAATTGAAATTGATTTTGAAGATTAGGTAAGATAGAACCAATAAATTTCTCTTGCTAAAAAATACTGATACGAAAGAAGAAGCAATTGCTGAGGCAGGTTATCAAAGAAATCACTTTAAAAGGCCAATTTCTATTTATGAGCGGAAGAGGATATTTAGTCAATAGATATTATCATGATGATCATAATCCAATAATCGTACAATTTTATCATTTTCTAAAATTTCATATGTAAGAACAAAATTCCTAATGTGAACTTTCCTCTGTCCAGCCATATTTGCAGTCACGGGTTTACCAATTTGAGGATTTTCGAGAATTTCTTTGATTTTTCTGGTTAAAATATCAAATTGCAATTTATCTTTCTTGGAGAGTTTGGCAAATATTCTATCCAAATTTTCCGAAACTTCGAGTTGATAACTCAATATTATTGATACCTCTTCTTAAAATCCTCATGAGCACCAATCTTAATAAATTTACCTTTTCTAATTGCATCAAGTTTCTTTAGATATTCTTCTCTAATTTTTGGTTCAGTTTCTACTTGCGCTTTAATAAATGTGTTAATCTGATTGCTCATACTAATTCCATTTTCTTTGCAAAACTCTGAATATTTTTCATAAATACTTTCTTCTACATTAAATGTTTTTAATACCATATTAAATAAACTTATTTAATGCTATTTAAGTCTTTCGATTTTCTCTTTTAATTATTAAGTAGTAATAGATAGAAATATTTATAAATGCCCGCTTATTCTTTTTGTAAGGAGAAAAAATAAAATGAAATATTTAGATTTTTGGAATTTTTCGGATTTACTTGGATTAATGAGTGGAGCAGTAATAGTAGGTATAGGAGCAGCTATTTATGATGCATATATTGTACCAACAAAAAAAATGCCTGCTGTAAGTATAGTTCAAGAAGGATATGTAATTCCAAGTAAACTCGAAATAAAACTTCAAGATTTAGATGGAAATGGAGAAAAAGAAGTTATTATGAATTATCAAGGAAAGAACTATCTTTTAATTCTTGATTCACAAGGAAAACCAAAAGTTCAAGATTACCGAGTTAAACCTACTGAAATAGTTCCTGAACACGAATAGAAATTTTTGTATTAAAAATTATTATTGTTTAATTTTTATTAATTAAATCGATAAATATATTCTAATATCAATAAATACAATAAACTGTTAATCTCTTTATAGACATCTGTTTGTTATAATTATTCAAATGTATCTGTTAATTTAAATGAAAATTCATTTTAAACACAATTAGTGTGCAAAAACTTTCTCATAATTTTCTTTTATTTTTTTAGCAACATCTTCTATCTTCATATTCTTAATTTCAGCAATTTTCTTATAGCTTTCTAAAACATTAACAGGTTCGTTTTGTCCTGTTTTAAAGGGATTGAGAAAGGGAGCATCTGTTTCGCAGAGAAGATTTTCAATTTCTATTCTTTTTACTATATTCTGAAAATGCTCACTGTATTTTATCGACGATGGAATACTTAAAAACCAGTTATTTTGAGCTATTTTATCAACCAAATTCATATCTCCTGAAAAATGATGCATTACTACTTTTCTTATTCCTGCTCTCTCTATCATGTCTATACACTGGTTTTCTGCTCCTCTAGAATGAATAATTAATGGCTTATTCAGCTCTGCTGCAAGCATAATAAATTTTACAAAAATCTTTATCTGTTTTTCCCTTTTTGTTAAATCTTCCTTAAAATCAAGTCCAACTTCTCCAATTGCTGATATTTTCTCTCTATTTTCTCTTATGAAATTTAACTCAGAATCGATTTCTTCATCTTTTAAGGATAGAGCATCAATTGGATAAATGCCAAGAGCAGCTTTAACGCCTTCTTTTTCATACTTTTTCGCCAGATCAAGGACTTTTTTATTATTGGAAGGATTAATCCCATTGGTAATAATTGTATTGACATTTTTCCTGTTTGCATTTCTAACTATTCTATCAATATTTTCGCATATATCAAGATGGCAATGCACGTCGATAAAAGTCAGTTTTTCCTTTTTTAAACTATTTTTAGTTATTTCTTTCTTTAATTTTTTCATATTTAATTAAAAATTCATAGCTTTTAATATCTTTACTTTATTAATTTGATTATAAACTAAAATTAATTTTTCTTATGTTAATAATAATATCTTAGATAAATCCTAATTTTCATCACTTTGATTTAATAAAAAAAAGTGAGAAAAGTATATTAATATGTCTTTTCAGAACTATTAATGGCACATAGAATAGAGGTTGCTTCTAAGAATTTATTCTTAGACGTTGATGAAGGATTAGCCTTAACTCGCCCTATTAAAGTTTATCAAGTTGAAGGAGATTTATCGGAAAACGAACTAAAGAAAATTTCTCAAATCTTAACCGACCCCGTTACTGAAGTTTCTTCTATAGATAAACCTTTGATAGAAGTTCTTCCCCTTAATTCAGTAGCACTCGAAAAATCTCCAAAACCAGGAGTTACCGACCCCCATGGAGAAGAAGCGAGAAAGATTTTCTCAAGAACATTAAATAAAGAATTAGGTGGTGTTACTTTTTCAGAGCAATATATCTTGAAAAGTAGGAATATTGGCGATATAGATTTGAGATTAATAAGAAAAAAATTGGGAAACCCAATAGTGAATTCTTTTAGGTCTTTAACATTAGATCAATGGAATGGAAAAGGATTTGGATGCGAAATCACAAACACGGTTTTTCCAACTCCTGAAGCTTTTACATATGTCGATTTAGAGATTGAGGATAGCTCCTTAATCAGAATAAGCGAAGAAAGATATCTTGCATTAAGCCTTGATTCAATGAAATCTATTCAGGCTCTCTTCAGAGATGAAACTTTCCTCAAAGCAAGAAGAGAAATAGGCCTTGAAAGTAAAGCTACCGATGCTGAGTTAGAAGGTTTTGGAGTAAGCTGGTCTGACCATTGCAATCATAATAAATTAAGGGCTAAATGGCTTTATACCTCTGATGATCCAGAAGACGAAGCAGATATTCCAGGTATAGTTGATAATTTATTAAAAACATTGATTATTGACCCTAGCAGAGAAATATTAAAAAGAAAAGGTATTGCCGTTTCTGTATTCGAAGATAATTCAGGTGTTTTAAGATTAAATGATAGATGGAATATTTCTCATAAAGTTGAAACACATAATCATCCATCTGGAGAAGATGGTTTTGGTGGATCAAATACTGGAACTGGGGGCGTTCTTAGAGATCCATTTCATACAGGAATAGGAATGAAAGTAATATCTAGCCAATTTTCCTTTAGAACAGCACATCCTGATTACTACAAAGATCTTCCTTTAACTATGCAAACACCATCGAGAACATTAGAAACAGTTATTCTTGGTGTGGAAGATTATGGAAATAAACTAGGTGTACCGACAAAAAGTGGAACAGTAATGATTGATAATTCATGGTTAAAACCGGGTGTTTTTGTTGGAGCAACAGCTGTCCAGAAGTCAGAAATTAATGGAAGGCCGACTCATATAAAAGATGTTCAACCAGGATATATTGCAATATCTCTTGGAGGAAGAGTCGGTAAAGATGGCATACATGGTGCTAGCGGATCTTCTATGACTCATAAATCTGATGCAAATGAAAATATACAAGTGACCCAAAGTGTGCAAATAGGAAATCCTATTACTCAGAAAAGATATTTTGATGCTGCTTTAATTCTTGCAGAACACGGACTTATAGAAGCATCACAAGATTGCGGAGCAGGTGGATGGCACTCTGCTGTCGGAGAACTTACAGCATTATGTAATTCTTTTGAAAAAGATAGGTATGAAATTCAAAAAACTTTCAGGGAAAAAGGAATAACGGAAGAATTGAGTTTGGAGGAAAGATTAAGATTTGCGAGTTCAGTTGTTGACTTAAATGTTGTTGCTTCTCCATCATCAGACCTTATAAAATCTGAAGTTGCTTCTGGTAATATTTTTAAAAGATTAAGCAATGGTAGAGGAGGGATAGTTATGGATTTAACGAACGTGAAAGAAAAGTATAAAGGGCTTGCTGGTTGGGAAAAACTTATATCAGAGTCACAAGAAAGAGGAGTTATCGTTGTCAGGCCTGAAAATGTTGATAAGGTAATTACTATATGAGATCATTATGATGTTGAGGCAACAGTGCTTGGTTGTTTTAATAATTCTGGATTCTACAATGTAAAAGATCAGAATAAATCAATAGTTTTTCTTCCAATAGACTCTCTTCATAAGGGTATAAATCAAATGATAATAAAAGCCCATTGGAAGAAACCGAAATTTGAAGAGCCAAATATAGAGGATAATGAAGACCTAACTCAAGTTGCTTTGGATTTATTGGCAATGCCAAATGTTCAGAATTATAATTGGATTTTTGAGAGATATGATCACGAAGTTAGAGACGGCAGTCTCGTTAAACCCATTACTGGCAGAGGCAGAGGAAAGAACGAGGCAATAGCAGACCATCCAGTTTTGGGAGAAAAAGAAGTGAGCGTAGAAACTTGGGGCAGCAATCCTTGGCAGGGAGATATAGATCCTTATCATATGGGCAGAAACAACGTAGTTGATGCAATAGGGAGGGTAATTTCGATAGGTGGAAATTTGGAAAGAATTACATTTAACGGAAACACCACTTGCCCTCCTCCAGAAAGTGATCCTTTAGATGCTGCAAAAGTTGAGAGAATGATAAAAGGATCTAAAGATGCAGAGTCTGTTTTTTATTCTCCGACGATTTCAGGAAAAGATAGTACTTCAATGAAAAGGTCATATGTGAGTACTGTTACAGGGAAAGATGTAACAGTAAAAGCAAAACCAGAATTGTTAAAGAGCGCTTTAGCTATTTTACCAGATGATTCTACTTTAATAACCTCAGATTTTAAGCTTCCGGGAGACTCTATATTTATTGTAGGTGAAACAAAAGATGAGCTTGGAGCAAGTGAATATTATAAATATCATGGTGCAATTGGAAATAGAGTACCAAAATCAGATCTACAAACTATAAAGCAAAGATATGAAAATTTAGTTTCATCAAATAATGAAAGATTATTACATTCTTCACAATATTTATCGAGGTTAGGACTTTTTTATGGTTTGTCTAATTCAGCTCTAGGTGGTGATCTTGGAATTGATGTTGATATCAGTAGACTTGGCGAATTTAGGGCAAACGCTATTTTATTCTCAGAATCTACTGGGAGGTTCATTGTTAGTGTACATCCTTCAAAAGTAAATCAATTTAAAGAGGTAATGCTAGGAACTTATATAGAAGAGATAGGAACAGTTAGAGAGGACAAAAAATTCTTAATAAGATATAAAGGAAAAACAACAATAGATACCAATGTCGATAGTTTAAGAGAAAAAATTCAAGGAGAAATAAGATTTTAATGATAAAACCAAAAGCTTATATTTTGAGAACAGCAGGAACAAATTGTGATGAAGGAACACAATTCGCTTTTCATTTAGCTGGTGCAGATGCGGAGATTATTGATATCAAAGACTTAATAAAAGGACAAAATCCTATCTCTGGAAGAAAATTCAAACTATCAGATTGCCAAATTTTAGCAATACCCGGAGGATTTTCAAATGGTGATTATATAAGATCAGGTAAGATTTTTGCCGATGATTTAAAACATTATTTGGAAAATGAATTAAGAGATTTTATAGAATCAGGGAAATTAATAATAGGAATATGTAATGGATTTCAAGTATTGACAAATTATGGCTTGTTGCCTGGATTAGATGGGAAAATAGAACAAACAGTATCTCTTACGTATAATCAGCAACAGAGATTTAGATGTGACTGGGTAAGACTTTCTAAACCAATGAGCGCAAAGCAATGCATATGGACAGATGGAATAGATAGATTAGACTTACCAATTGCTAATGGAGAAGGAAAATTTGTTGCCGATGATGAGTTATTAAAGGAAATGTTCGGTAAAGGACTAGTTCAGTTTCAATATTCTGACATGGATTATAATCCAGTTTCACTATTTCCATATAATCCTAATAATTCTATGGAAAGTATTGCTGCTATCTGCAATGAATCAAGAAATGTTTTTGGATTAATGCCTCATCCTGAAAGATTTATTTATCCAAAGAGGCATAGATTTGCAAGTTTACAGGAGATTCTAGGGAGAAATTATGTAAATAGAGATGATAAATTTGTTAAGGAGATGATTAGAACGATTGGAAAACTTCCTGATGAAGGTCAGGGTCTAAAAATATTCAAGAACGGAGTGAATTATTTTAAATAAAATGGCAAAAATAGGAATTATTGGTTCTGGAGGAAGAGAACATGCACTTGGATGGAAATTTTCGCAACATGGCCATTTTGTTTATTATTTTCCTGGAAATGGAGGAACAGAAATGGAATTCAGAGGAAAAAATATAAAAATCGACGGGACAAAGGAAGAAAACTTTCCTATTGTCTATGATTTTGTCGAAAGAGAGAAATTAGATATGCTTGTTGTAGGGCCAGAAGGCCCATTAGTTAAAAAAATTATTGATTACTTTAATTATTGGGGATATAAAAGAATTGTTGGGCCAACAGGAATTGCTGCTGAATTAGAAAGTGATAAATTTTTCTCTTATGATTTGATGAAAGAGTTAGAAATAGGGCAAGCTGATTCTGTAAAGTGTTATTCACTTGAAGAGGCAAGGAAAGCAATTAATGAAAGAGCAACTGATAATGGAATAGTGATTAAAGCTCGAGGATTAACAGGGGGAAAGGGGGTTACTGTCTGTAATTCCAAAAAACAAGCATTAGATATAATTTCCGAACATATAGACAAATATGGGTTTCATAACTTAATTGCTGAAAGATTATTTGGAGAAGAATATTCTATTTTTGGAATTTCTGATGGATCTATAGTCTTACCTCTTGAATTATCTGTACAGGACTTTAAACGCCTACAAGAAGATGATAAAGGTCCTAACACAGGAGGAATGGGATCTTATTGTCCAACACCATTTGCTTCTGCTCAAATTATCAGGGATTTGACTCAGAAAGTAATGAATCCTAGATCATGTTAAAATAGAATTTAACTCTGGTGCTGCCTGTTGTGTTGTTCTTGCATCCAGGGGATATCCTGATACAAAGTGTGAAGAATACAAGAAATCACAAGGATTAGAAATTAAAGGATTGGAAAAGGCTAAGAATATTGCTGGAGCTGAAGTATTTCATGCAGGAACAAGAAAAGAAGGTAATAATATATTGACTGCTGGAGGTAGAATATTTGGAGTAACTGGATATAATTCAAATAAAGAAATAGGAATATTTGCTGCTAGAAGGGCAGCATATCGTGCTGCCTCATTTATTGAAGTCCCGGGAGGTTTTCATTATCGTGGTGATATTGCAGAAAAAGCAGGAAGAGAGATACAGATAAGAATTTGAAAAAAATGGCAATAAAAGAATTATACAATCCCGAAAGAGGAAAAATGAGAGTGGCTGGGCTTATGTCTGGCTCTGGAAGCAATTTAAGAAAAATTATTGAACATGAAAAAAGTTTGGAAGAAGAAAATGGTCGATCCCCCTATCAGGTCATCGTTATTTTTTCAGATAATCCATTAAGCAAAGTAGATGAAATTGGAGCAAAACATAAAATTCCTGTAATTATTAGGGATTTGGACGCTTTTTATAAAGAAAGAGGAAAGCCTAAAAAAGATTTAACTGTCAGAGTTGATTTCGATAATGAAACTCTGGAATTACTTAAACCTTATGATGTTGATGTAGCTGCTTATGCAGGCTACAGGAGTATTGCAACCGCCCCTCTTTTAAATGCATTTCTCGGTGTGAATGTTCATCCCGCTGATTTATCAATCATGGATGGAAACAAGAGAAAATTTACTGGTGATAAGGCCGTAAGAGATGCTATTATTACAGGAGAAAAACAAATAAGAGCAACAACACATATAATTGAACCACAAGTAGATTATGGAAGAATTTTGATGATTTCTTTTCCTTTGGCTGTGGTAATTCCAGAAAATTTTGATCCTCGTAATAATGAACAAGTTAAGTTAATCGCAAAAGAACACCAAGATCGTTTAAAGGAAGTTGGAGATTGGGTTATATTTCCTAGAACTTTGGAATATATCGCAGAAGGCAGATATTCACAAGACTTTCGAGGTAATTTATATTTTGATGGAGAAAGTATTCCGCAAGGATTGAGATTATAGTGAAAGATTAATTGTACTTGATAGAGTTCTAGCTAAACAGATTCAATCTGTTTTTGGTGGAAAATATACCTATGTTTGTGTAACAGATTTTGCTTATAGGTGTCAGCATAGAATCTCTCTACATCTTTCTTTAGGAAGTGATGTATTGTCGATGGTTACCAGGGTAAAGATATTCCGAACTATTCACGAATACAAAAAGTAAATATTTCTGGTTTAGTCTAGTTTTTGTCCAACTTCTTAATATTTTTAGACTTATATCTCAATTGAAACTAACTATTTATCATCACTAGTTTTATTCTTTTCTATTCTAATTTTTAAAGAAAGATACTCCAATATGTCTCAATAAATTCATCTGCTCCATAGTTAATTAATTCTGCATATTTCTCTTCATCTATTTTCCATAAACTGGATTCATCTGCTTTTCTCATTACCTCTAAATATTCTTTTCTTGTTTTTTTATGAATAATATTAGGAGGCATTGAATTCTTTAATAGGATAAAATTTAATATCATTCTTCCTGTTCTTCCATTTCCATCCATAAAAGGATGAATTTTCTCAAATTTATGGTGAAAAATTATAGCCATCACTAAAGGATTTAATTTGTTTTTATTTTCATTATACCAATTTAACAATAAATCCATATCTGTTTTAACATATTTTCCAGGAGTTGCATCAAAGTTACTTCTTATAACTCGTATATCTAAATATCTGTATCCTTTTCTTTCATCAATTTTTTCCAGTAGTTTATCATGAATATTAATTATAAGTTCGTGATTAAGTTTGCTATTAAACTTATTTAGAACTTCAAAAAATACTTTTTCTGTATTTTGTAAATCATAAATCTCTCTTAGAGTCTTACCTTTTGGAGTTATACCATCATTCAATAAATTTCTAGCTTCCTCTAGGTTTATTGTATTTCCTTCTATAAATGCAGTATTGTAAGCAAACTCAATTACATAATTTTTGAAAATCTCCTTTTTTGTTAATTTATCAAATTTATTAAAAACACTATGATAATGTAACTTACAAGCTTCAACCTCCTCAATTTTGTCTTTAAGATAAAGATCTTTTTTTAACTTTAATTTATGAACTTTTTCTAGAAAATGATTTGATTCTAGGAAAGAATTAATCTTTTTATATGACTCTCTGATTTGCTCTTTAAACTTTGTAAGATTATTTAAATTTGATTTTACTTCTTCGATAGAGCTGCCTAAATAGGCTATATCCTTCGTAATCAGTCTTTTCCCTTTCTTTTCAGAAGCTCTGAGATAATAATAGTTTTTATTACCTATGGGCTTTTTGTATATGTAAACCATATTCTAGTAAGATTTAACATAGTATATAAATCTTACCCTTTATTATTAATAATCAAAAAATAAAGGGTAAAACATAGGACTTATTCAAACTATAATAAGTTAAAATAATATTCACAATCTTAAAATTTTCTATTTATCCAAATTTCTTTCTTTTTGTAAAAATCCTAAAGTAATTTTACTACTAAAATTTGATAAGTTTTTTTGGAGAAATTTTATAAATATTGAAAAGATAAATAAATGTTATGGAAGCCTATAAAATAAATTTTATTGATTTTTTATTAAAAACCGGTGCACTAAAAGTTTTTGAGAGCCCTTCTGATGATAGAACATTAAAGAGCAAAAGAATTTCACCATGGTTTGTTAATATAGGAGATTTTAATGATGGAGAGTCTTCTAACGCTTTGGCTGGATTTTATGCTGATGCAGTAATCAGTTCAGGAGTTGAGGCAAAAGTTTTATACGGAATTCCAGACAAAGGTGTTGGATTAGCTGCACCAGTTGCAATGGCTATGGCTTCAAAAGGCCACAATGTTGGTTGGGTCTTTTCAAGAAAAGACGAAAAAACTCACGGAGAAGCAACAAATCTAGGTTATGAAGACAGAATAAAAAAATTGACAGTTGGAAGAGCGCCAAAAGTGGATGACGCCATTATTCAATTGGATGATGTTTTTACAGCTGGCGACGCAAAATATGAAGCAAATGCTTTCTTGAAAAGTTTAGGGAGAACAAATCTTCCTTTACTTGCAATTGCTGTTGATAGGCAGGAAGTCGCAATAGATAGCAGAGAAGCGATTGCAGAATATCAAGAAAAGACTGGAACGTGTGTTGTTTCTATTGTTAATGCAGTTGATGTTTATAATGTTTTAAAGGAAGGAAATTTAGCCCCTAAAAAAGCTTTGGAAAGATTAGCAAATTATCTAAGAGTTTATGGGACAAAAGATGTACGTGCTGCAATAGGTAAGGGATTAGAACAAAGAGTAATTGGAAGAGATAGAAGTGTTATTCCTGCTTGCGATGTCAAAACATTAGAGCAATTTGAAAATCTTGTCAAGCAAACTGCTGATATTGATGGAATCGGAGGATATAAAATAGGATTTGGACTTGGTTTAAGATATGGGCTTTCAAGAGTTGTTGAAACAGCCAGAAAATACACAAATAAAACTTTGATTTACGATCATCAAAAAGCAGCAACAGATATTCCTGATACTGGAAAAGATTTTGCTGAATTAACTAAAGAAGCAGGTATAGATGCAGTCATTCTTTTCCCACAATCAGGACCAGAAACAGAAAGAGCATGGATTTATCATGCCTTGGATTATGGATTGAAAGTCATTGTTGGAGGAGAGATGACACATTCAGCTTACAAAAAGAGTGAAGGTGGATTTATATCAGATGAAATGTTAGACGAAATGTATTTAATTGGTGCACGAGCAGGAATTAATAATTTTGTTGTTCCAGGTAATAAATTAGATAGAATATCTCATTATAAACAAATTATTGAAGCAGAAGGTATCTCTCCCATATTCTATGCTCCTGGATTTATAGCACAAGGTGTAAAAATTTCTGATGCTGCAAAGGTTGCAGGAAATAGATTTCATAGAATTGTTGGTAGGGGAATTTATGCGGCAAAAGATATCCGCGCCGCAGCAATAGAGCATACTTCTCAACTATAAAAATATCATTTTATTTATCACTCTTCCCAGATAAATAAAAATACGCAAAGTATTTTAAGGGTGATAATATAGAATTTAATTAAGAAAAAATGATAACGGAAAAATTCAAAGCAAAAATTGAAAGCGGATTAGGAGGAGTGGTTATTTTTGCTGGCTCTGGCAGTGATAAACCGCACATTGATATATTGGCTGAGAATCTTAAACTATATGAAATTCCTTTTGAAGTAAGAGTAGTTTCAGCACATAAACAAAGTAAAAAATTGACAGATTTAATTAGAGAATATGATGCATTAAGGGGAGATATAGTTTATATTGCTGTTGCTGGAGGAACAGATGCACTTTCTGGAGTATTATCTTATCATTCTCTAAGACTGACTATTAGTTGCCCTCCTGACCATCCTAATTTGTCATGCATTAATAATCCTAAAGGTAGTTCTAATGTATATATTGGGAGACCTGAAAATGCGGCAAGGGCAGTGGCTCAGATATTTTCAGAAAAGAATTTGCAACTTACAAGTCATTTAGAAGGTGAAATGAAAGCAAAGAGAAATGCTCTCGAGTATGCTGATAGTGAATTATTGAGAGAATATTCAGAGGGACAAAAATAAATGGGAAGTGTAAAAGATTTAGTTGTTGATAATTCTGTTTATGGTAGATTATATGTTCCTCCTAGCATGACAGATTTTGGCAGAGGAGTCTGGGAAGTCAAAGGGACTTTTTCTGTTAAAGACTTAAAAAAAGAAATACCAGAGACAAATATTAAATATAAACCTGAAGGGCTAACAATGCAAACTGCAGCTTTTTTTGAGTATCTTGCAGATACAGAACCATGGATAAACACGTGTTACTTAGGCGTTGTTGATAATAAGGGGAAAATAACTGATCTTAGATCATTGTTAGACAAGGGAGAGACTACAAATCATATTGCAATGAGACTTGCTCATACACCAGATAGCCCAAATATGTCATGGACAGGTAATCTTAAAAAATATAGAGAAGTAATGCAATTAGGGCAATTACAATGTGGAGTAGCAGACGTAGAATCAATATTTAGAAAAGGATTTCCTCTTGGTAGCTCTTTATTTAAAAAAATATTTTCTGCTGTAGGTATGGATAAAGAATATGAGACTTTAGCGACTTACGATGAAGTCGTCAAAGGATTAAATAATGTCCGAGCTAAAGTTAAAGAGAGAGGATTATCATATTATCCTTCTTTAGAGATATTACTAAAGAATTCTCATCTAGGAGTTATTATTCCAAATCCAGGTTTTGTCCTTAAAGATATAATTTATGACAGCACTACAAAATTTGAACCTGGAGGAGATAGAGTTATATTGAAAAAAGAAGAAAGAATTTTAAGCGGATTGAGCAATAATGGATATGATTTATGGGTTAATTTTATATTCCCAAAATCTGCTGAAAGACAAATTAGTTTTGCAAAAAGTAGAAAATTATTAAATATGGATGGAAAAGAAGAAATAGTATCTTTCCGTGGCATGCCTTGGATAACTGATTTTGCTCTTACTGTTGACGAAAATAGAACAATGATAATTATTGAAAAAGACGAAATAGAATTAGCTATCCCCTCAAATAAAGAAATCCAAAGGGCTCTGTTTACAAAAGCAGGAGTAGATATAGCTATAAATGAGGCGAAGAAGAAAGCGAGAGAAAACGAAGGTAATTCTGATAATTGGAGATTTTATTTTGGAAATATTGCAAAAGACATGAAAATTGATATAAGAAGAGTAGCAGAAGAGTCATGTGAGTTAATGTCATATGCAACAGCAGAAGTTACAAATAGAATTTTAGAAAGTAGAGTATTTGATATTCCTCCTCTGGAAAGTTGGGTTGGCGGATTCTTGCCTTTTGCTAGCAAGATTAAATATCAGTAATAAATAAAAAATGGAAACCTTAGATTGGATTGCTAAACAAGAATATTTAGGAAGAGGAATTCTAATTGGAAGAACCATTAATGAAATTGACTTTATTTCTTATTTCGTCACAGGAAGAAGTGCTCCTAGCCAAGCGAGAAAATTAGTTGAAGAATGGGACAAAGAAGATAGAGTAAGGACAGAATGCACAGATGAAGAACAATTAAAAAAAGGTACTCCTGAATTGTTGATTTATAATGCTATGAGAAGAGTTAATGATGTTTTTATTGTAAGTAATGGTGCTCAGACAGACGTAATTACAGATGAAGTTATAAGAAACCCTGATAGATCTCCAGGAAAAATATTGATTGATTCATTTGTTTATCCTATATGGGTAAAGGAGAGAGTAAATGAAAATTTTACAGGAAGGTTTATTGACTTAACTAGCTTCGAACCAGATCCTCCTAATTTTACTCCTAGAATATCTGGAGTATTAAAGAAACATATGGCTGCTTTTTCAATAGCAAAGAATACAGAAGGTATTGTTGAAAGACAATATTTCGAATTTCCTCTTATAACGGGAAGAGCGAGATTTATTTCAACTTATACTGGGAAAAATGTTCCTAAGGGTGAAATAATTCCAAGTTTCAGAGGAGAACCATTAGAATTCGATATTAGAAAATATGAGGATATTCCATCTTTTGTCTATGCTGCTTTGGGTCCTAAAAAAGAAAGAGAGGGAATTATTTCGCCAGGAGATGATTTTAGAGTTGGACTAAGTACCGTATATATAACATGGAAACCTATA
>JACPLS010000060.1 GCA_016186375.1 Candidatus Pacearchaeota archaeon | reverse complement strand
TTCTTTCCATTAATCTTCAAACCCGTGCTAATCATTCAACCTCCTTGATTTCTGAAAACTCCCAGTAATTATTTCGTATTTCTTTCCTTCTAGGTCAAAAACTTTAATATCGCACCTTGGATAATTAACATTCTTCTTTGCTCCCTCCAATCTACAACTTTCAACTTTCCCTTTATTAGCAGAAAAGACATCTTTTCCATTAATATTAATCTGAATAATATTATTTCCTTCAACAACTTCTTTATTTAATCCGCAGTTAGAATAAAATTTATCTGCGTCTATTTCTCCAATAAAATCAATTCTTTTATCAATAATACATTCTCTAACATTATAGGTCAATATCCCTGCCTCTAAAGACCTAAAGTCATATTCATCTCCATAAAAAATAAATGCTCCGATAGCAATACTCCCACCTATAATAAACATTAAAAACAAAAATGTTGATATTGCCACTTGATCCCCTAATCTTCCTTTCCTGTCATTAATCATCTCGAAACCTCCACGATTCTGAAATTCAAAACATTCCCAGGCACACCTAGTCTCAAATCTCTATCAATAATATCAACTTCTTTGCTATAAAAATAACAAGTCTTTCTCCCTTCTTTTAATTTAACACAAACTTCATTTTTTAAGTTGTCAAAGTTAAATATTTCTCTAAAGTCTCTAAATCCATTTTTCTTTGCAATTTCGGTAGCTTTTTGAACATCAATTTCTATTTCTTCGCCTAGATGTGAGAGGTCAATAACCTTGGTCAATTCCTTCGCATAATAATCTTCCCATATTGCTGTTGAGTTTTTAAATCCATTTACTGCAAAAAACATTAAAACGGCAAATATTACTAATAAAAGAAGATAAATTACATTCTCTGTCAATAGTCCTCCGAAGTCGCCTTCTCCTTTTTTACGTAATTTAATTTCCTTTATCATGTTCTCTTTTTAATTAATTCAATTAACTTATTTTTTATATCCAATCTCCAAGCTATCCTTGTTTTTCTTTATCTGTAATTCAATAAGATTCGCAGGAAATTCTATAGCTGAAACTTCTTCTCTTTGTTCTGGTCTTGCAGGAACATTCCCTCCACCACCGACATTCGGTCCTGGACCTGAATTAAAAATAAGCGTTTTCTCCACATTGATATTCTTCACATCAACTTTCCTGCAAAATCCATTTCTTCCCTGGCAGCTTTCTTTTAAGTATCCATCACAAATACAAATACAACTGTCAAAATAACATTTATCCGGTCTTTCAGTATTTTCTTTCCCCCATCCAACTAAATACCATTTTCGGTTTTTATTCCAAGGGCCTTTTATTGGAAACTTGCCTGTTTGCCCTTCTTCTAAAAGATTTATTTTCGCTTCAATAATATTTATTGTTCTCTTGGCAACTTCACTATCCTGTTCGACAAATACCTTATACAATTGATAAACTGCAAAAAGCAACAATAAAATACCAATAATTGCAACAACTAAACTCGTAGTATCTCTAATCAATCCTTTTCTAATATTTTTATTATAAATTTGCATTTTACGGAATTCCTTCTATATTAGCACACATGGTGTTTATTGACCTAAAATCATAAGGAACTGCCTGAACTATTGAACAACCTTGATCTCCCCCGCCTTTTTCTTCATCATAGTTTTTTACTAGGGGTGTTGTAGCAAGTGCTCCACAATATCCTGCCGCTGTAGTTTGACCTAAATAAGCATTAAACCCAGAAAAAGCAGCTAAAGCAGCTCCTCCTCCCAAAACAACTGGAGCTGATTTTAATCCTAGCTTTCCCAAAGAAATAATTCCAGATGTTCCCTTTACACTACTAACCATAAATGCTCCTCCAGCACTAAATAAAGCATCGCTTCCAAGATTTCCAACCGCTTCTGAAATTTTAGGAGCTTTAATCTGCATAAAGACAAGCCCTATTTCTCTTCCGCTGGCATGAACTTCTTCGATATTCTCATCTTTAATAGTATTCAATTTATCCTGAAAAGATTTCGTACTAACATATGGATATGTATTAAAACTGCTATCAGTAAAAGATTGTAAATAAGTCTTGTCCCCACCAGGAACTTTATTGGATCTCATGTATTCATGTAAGTTTACATCGTTAATTATGCTCTGACTAATTCCTTTATCAATTGCAACTCTGGAACATATAACACAAGTCGGACCTTCAACAGGCCTTAATCCTCTTGATATCAAATAATTTCCAAAAATATCAACCTTTCCTTCTCCCATCATTTTCCAGCAATTATACATTGACGCTACGCTTGTTTCTTCTATTATTCTGGCAGCCTTCCTGCTATCTTTTGGAAGCTTAATAATATCCAAATTCTCTTCGCCTGCTAATGACTCATCGCATTTTCCTTTTCCATCTGTTAGGCAAATCTTCTTAGTCGTGCATTTCAGTGGAATTTCTGCTTGCACTGCTTGGGGAGATGTCCCTCTGCTAATAACAGTTAAATGGCAAATGTCTTCTTGTGCCGCTTCCTTAAATCCTAAATATGCTAAGAATCCCAATACAATTAAGAAAGCCAATACTGGCAAGACAAACTTAATAGTCTGTTCAACTTCAATTTCCCCTCTTTTATTTATCTTCATTCCCTCTCTCAACTTCAACTTAGTTTCCTCTTTTTTCAACTCTTTTTGCATGATATCTACAAGAAAAAAGACTTTATATACAATTCTGTTGAATATGCTACTTTAAAACAGAATTGTATAGACTTAGAATTCTGGACAAAATGTAACCCAATTACCAGAATTCTCAGTATAACAATTACGTAATTGTTATTTTACCTTCTCACAACCAAAAAAATAAGTTTTAATTAATTAACATTTAGCTATTATTATTTCTATCTGTAAAATATATATCCAAAAACAAAATTAATTAATAAACTTTTTCCCATAATTATCGCTTTTAAGTATTATTTATCCAAACAATCCCAATTTCTTAACAGCAAAATAAATTGCAGCACCACAAATTAATAAAATAATTATCCATAATAAATATCCCTTCAAAGCCTCCGTAATCATTCCTTTTTTATCCACAACTATCACTCTCCTTTAATAAATCAACAATGAAGTCTGTACCTCTTTTTTCAACACAAGCTCTTATAATTTCCTCTTTATCCCCAACAAAAAATCCGATTTCAATCGGCTTTTTAAGCACAGAATCCCTCCAAGCCATTGCTCGATCTTTGATTGTATTATAAAGCCCTGCACTTGAATCAACTCTCTCAAGTTTAAAACCCCCTCCGCTACTTACAACAACATCAATCTCATCTCCATTATCTAAAATTATATGCTCAACATTAACATCTTCACTTCTCCTAACAATATAAACTTCATTTTTATTATCCAA
This sequence comes from Candidatus Pacearchaeota archaeon, assembly GCA_016186375.1. Classification (GTDB taxonomy): domain Archaea; phylum Nanobdellota; class Nanobdellia; order Pacearchaeales; family GW2011-AR1; genus VGKP01. Next base: position 3,658 of record JACPLS010000060.1, on the reverse strand, counting down.
AACAAACTGTTCCTTATTCTCTTTAATTACAACAGTTACGTCACCATTCTTTATTAGTAAGCTTCCTTTATCTTTATCAAGCTCAGGGTTACGATTAATTAAAAAAACAAATAAATGATCATTATTTTCTCTTTTATTATAAAAATAATATTTGATAAAATCTTCTGTAACTTCACTTTGTGTAAGGATTTTCTCTTCTAATTCAACTTTCCCATCTTTAAAATCAAGCCAATTCGTTCCATCATAGTACTGAACTTTATCTTCAATTATCTGATAACGCAGTATTTCCATGCCCTCAACTTTATCCTTTTTCGTCATAAAATCCGGTAAATATTTTGCAAATGGAATTGCTTTGCCAGTTCCAACATCATAAATGAAAATTCCGACAAGAACTAAAACAAAGATTGCCACTATCATAGATAATATAACTGGCAGGCTCATTTCGCCTTTCTTTATCTCCCTTATATTTTTCATCTTCCAAACCTCAAAACATTTTTTATATAATCAATGTATCCTTGTCCTTTTCCGCTTAATATCATATAAACCACAACAAGCAATATTAAAACCATTATCGCGATTATCCAAGAAATTAATTTATCCCAGACCAATTCTCCTCTCTTATCACTCTCCTTCCCTTCACTTCTTTTTCCTTTTCTCCCCATTTATCTACTTATAATATGAGATTATTAAATCTATCTTCAAACAAAAGAAGAATTTATAAGCTTGAAGATAGTAATAAAAGAAGAAAATGGTTAAGAAAAACAGAACAGTCTGGGGAGTTGTTGGTGTTTTATTAACTTTGTTTGGAATAACTGGAACAATACCAATTCTTTTAAATCACGAATATCTCATTGGGCTTCCTTTTACTGCAATATCAGTAATAGCAGGAGTAATCCTAATTGCATGGGCGTTTAGTGATTAAAAATGAATGAAGAAACAAGAAAAAAGAACATTTTAGATTTACAATTTCAAAAATATCTGATAGTATCATCAACTTCAAGCGTAATAGCTTTCGCATATTTTATCGGTGTAGGAATTGCAGTTGCAGCAAAGCAAATACTTCTAAATGATTTCGTAGATATGACTTTTATTTTTATCATTTCTTCTGGAATACTGGGAGTTTGTTCATTTATATTCTTCAATGCGTTATTCCACATAAATAACATTTTAGGAATCATAAAAAAACTCTAAAATCATATGTAAAAAATTTAAACCACGTTAATATTAACTTGTTTTGTATCCGAATTCCCTGCTTTATCCCTCGCCCTGAATAACAAACTATGATTTCCTTTCTTAAATAATACTGACTTCTTATTCAATTCTCCATATTGATTACAGTTATTGCATAAGGTCCTAAATTTTGGAGAAGTTTCATTCAAATTCATATATTCCAAAACAACTCTTTCGCTTATTGAAATATTAAATGGCACTTGCGTTGCATTAATACTTTCGTTATCAATAGGCTTTGTAATATTAATTTCTGGTACGATAGTATCAATTTTAACTTTGGTTATCGGAGATAATATCGTTCTTACAATATCACTAAGAGCAAAATAAAAACTAATATTTTGTCCTTCAAAATCACTTAAATTCATCACTAAAGAACAATTTTTATTAATTCCGCTAGCACATCCAGACAACGTAGTATTTGGATTGAAAAATAATGTTATGTTTCTCAAATTTTCTTCAGAATATTTTATAAAAAAGAAAGATCCATTAAAAAAAGAATTTCTCCTCGGTAAAACTCCTAAAACCTTTGGTTTCTTACTATCAATAAAAACAAAAAAACTTTCTTCTTTAACATTTCCAAATCCATCAATTGCTCTAATAGTAATGTTATTAAATTCTTCATGTAAATTCTGCGTTCTTTTCATAGAAAAACCATATTGATCGCAATTTCTACATAAAACTTTATATCTTGGCCTCGGGTCATTATAATTTATAAACGATATATTTTTCACGATAGAGGTTGTTGTAATATTAAATAACACCTGTTTCTTTTCATAAGATCCGTTAATTGGATAATTAACACTTAAATTAAAAAAATTAGTCATATTAATGAAAAAAAACCATGTTAATTCTGAATTTCTTCCAGCAACATCTGAAACATTAATAGTTATATTATGCATTCCAAGAGACAAATCTATAGAAGGAGAATGCCTAATTGTAAGACTTATATTGCTTTCAGAATCATTAATTATAAATGGTACAGTTATCCCATCAACGAACATATTTATGCTTGTTTGATTTATCCCTGAATTAGATCCAAATATATCATCCAATAAAGCTCCAATTGTAGGTCTAAAATTATTATAAACTATTGAGAAGTTAACAGGAATTATATTACTAATAAGTGAATTTCTAAAGTCAGCCTTAATTGTTAAATTTTGTTGAGGTTCAACACCGCAAGTGACATTTGACCAATAGTGTAAGACATTTATTCCTCCAGTAGCACTTCCGTTGTTCGGAGCATCAGCCATATTAAATGGTCCTGAATATCCCTGTTCTGAAAGTGCATCCCATTTGAAAAGCAAGCTAATTGCGTCGCTGTTCGCCAAAGTAAATATTGGTTCTGAAATGTACCATCCATTTAAGCCATCAGGAAAAATAGGAGTTACGTTTAATTCCGTTCTTCTATTTACATAAAAACTTTCATTTCCATCACGAGTTAAATTATTAAAACAATCATGAACATAAACAGTCCAATTTACAGTCTGAGATGAAGTAAAATTAGATAAAACAACACTGTAATTCCCCTTAAAAATCGTCAGGGGATTTGTGTTAATTTTTCCGGAAAAATTCTGGTTAGTACCATTTTGATATATTACAGAAAAAGTAACATTGCCTATACATTGAGGTGAAGATATATTAGCAAATAACTCAACACTCTGATTTCCAAAAACACACGAAGAAGATATTGTTTTATTATTTATATACGGCCCTGTCGAAATCATAATTGCGTCTGATGACGTATCTCCAACAGACGATGTATTTAACTCAATAAACTGGTTTCCATTTGTATTAAATGGAAATGTCCCAATATATCTAAATCCAGAAGACGTAAAATCTCCTCCTTCTACACCAGAAGAATTCTGTGTTTGGTTTATTTTTACAAAAGAATTTCCTCCAGAATGAAAAATTTTATAAGGCGCCTCCTGTGGCCTCAAAGAATGAACACAATAATGCACAAAAACATCATATGTAGCATTAATTGTTATATTTAATCTCCATATAGCTGTATCATTATCATTCGAAGTGGTTTCAAATCTGTAATCTCCATTATACCCGCAGGAATTAAAGGCAGTTCCCCAGGTTCCCGTATCAGAATAATCATTATCTGTGTTGTCTATTATAATCTGCACAGCATCAGCTATAGATATAAATATTAATAAAAGAAATACAAACAGCACGATTTTAACTTTTCCACCTCTCATTTTCACCTATTATACAAATACTATTTATAGAGTTATTTAAACTATATTTACCGAAGTCAAGTGGTAAATAGGTAAAACATTTTTTATTTCACCCTTACACCAGCATTGGCATACAATCCAGGAACTTTATCTCTATTCACTCTTCTCCATACTACAACAAATAATATTATTATCCCAGCCAACAACATCCCAAGAACAATAACAGAGACAAAAGCTCTTACTGT
>JACPLS010000061.1 GCA_016186375.1 Candidatus Pacearchaeota archaeon | reverse complement strand
TATGTACGGATTTGATGAAACTTTAGGGCTTCCATTATAAGTTGTTGTGTTTCATAGTTTTATTTGAACACAACTTATAAATATTGATTATATAAAATGTCAAGAACTCCGGAATAAATTCCGGAGCGTGTCTGGAGTTCTTAAGCACCTCGAAAATTATTTTTGCTTTCTCTCAAACTTAAGTAAGGAGTTTACGCAAAAATAATTTTCTTAGTATTAAAATACGAATTTTATTCAAATAAATAATTTTATTATATCAATCTACAGACAAACATTGTGATTTTTAAACAGAAAATATCGGGTTTTTTGTGGAAAATAAAGGAATTACCAGTTTATTATTTGATTCTTTAGAGAGGCGGGAAGTGCAACACATGTGTTTCAACCTAAAAACCCTGCAGCGCAAGCTTTTTAAATCGACTTTTTCTTTGTCGTTTAGGAGTATCTATTTAAAATGTTTTATCTGATAGAAGTTGAGGACCACGTTAGAGTTGAGCCGAGGCACTTCGGCTTGCCAACAAACGAGGCAATTGAAAAACAACTTAACGAAAGTTTTGTTGATAAAGTCAAAAAAGATCTTGGCTTTATTATAAGTGTTGTATCTGTAGATGAAGTTGATTCCGGGGTAATTATACCGGGCGACGGAGCACCATTCTATAGGTCTATCTTTAAGTTATTGGTCTGGAAACCAGAATTACATGAGCTTGTTTATGGTACAATTTCAGAAATTACTAATTTTGGAGCATTTATCCAAATTGGCCCTGCTCAAGGAATGATCCATATCTCTCAGACAATGGAAGATTATGTAACTCTTAGTAAAACAGGCACTTTATCCGGAAAATCATCAAAAAGAACTCTAGCAAAAGGAGATAATTGTATGGCCAGAATTGTTGCAATAAGCTACAAAGGCGGCGAGCCAAAAATCGGCCTTACTATGAGACAGCCAGGGCTTGGAAAAGTTGAATGGATAGAAGAAGAAAAAAGAAAGAAACTACAGGCTGCAAAAGTTACAATTAAAAAAGCAGGAAAAGAAGGAAAACAAGGAAAGAAGGGAGGAAAGAAATAATGGCAGAAAAAGCCTGCAAGCAATGTAAACATGTTTATGAAGGAAACACTTGTCCTAATTGTGGATCACAAGAGTTCAGTGAGAATTATAAGGGCAATGTAAGAATATTAAATCCTGAGAATTCTGAAATCGCCACTAACCTTAAAATAACTAAAAAGGGGAAATTCGCTATAAAGCTAGGATGAAAATAATGAATGATTTAAAAAACAATTTATTGAAAAGAAGAGAAGTTTCTACTGTAATAGAAAATAAAAGTAATCCTGGATATGAATCAACATTGAACGATTTAGCAAAAAATTTAAAAGTTGATAAAAATTTATTAGTTATTAAATCGCTGAAAAGTAAATTCGGAAACAATTCCTTCTTGGTGAATGCTTTTGTTTATGATACTATTCAGGATAAAGAAAGAATTGAGCCAAAAAAGAAAGAAAAAAAATCTAAAGTTGAGGAGGCTAAGAAATAATGTCCGAGAGAGCAGAAGGAAGTAAAAAAGAAGGGAAAGGAAAAAAACCCCATAAAAATAAGCCTACAAGTAAAAAATGGAGTAAATACAAAATAGAAGGAGATAAGACTATTAAGATCTTGAAATCATGCCCAAGATGCGGATCAGGAATTTTTCTAGCAAACCACAAAGACCGAGTCACGTGTGGAAAATGTAAATACACAGAATTTGTCAAGAAATAAAAAGCAAGATTTATAAATAACCTGTTTTCTAAATTATAGAGATGATGGCAAACATCAGATGCCTAATTCTGAGATAACATAACGTGGAAAGACAAGAAATAATACTGTACAAAAATAAGCCATTAGAAAGAATCACAGCTTCAAACATAGTTTTGAGAGAAGAAACTCCATTAATGAAAGAAAAAAGATTATTCTTAGCAAGTGATGTAATCGTAGGTGAATATGGAATTACCGGATTTGTTGCTGTAGATAATAAACCTGAAGACAGATGGTGGAGTTATACTGAAGGAGATAGAATTGGTGTGAAATGGTCTGTAGAAGACTCGCCACTTTTAGTGGCTTGGAAAGTTTCAAACCCAAAAAGGCTTTCTCATTACATAAATACTTCAACCGGATTTAAAATGATAAGGTATTTCGTTTTACCATCAAGCGTTCAGGAATTTTTTAGAAGAGATAAATTTCTTGGCGACCCTCTGATAAATAAATGCGCTCGCGAAGGAACAATTCTAGAAGAATTTGATGAAGTGCTAGTTAATCCAACATATGCTTTTAGTGGAGAACAAAGAGAATTAATTGATGGTATATTAGAGCATATCAACCCTAGATTGGAAAAAATAGGAGAATCAAGACTATCGTGGGAAGACTATGGGCATGCAGTATACTTCTCTTTTCATCCATGGCAGGAATATAAACCTATTCTTGAAATTGGTCAAGAATCTATTATGAATTCTGTCTTGAATTTTGATAAGTTTTTATCCCATTTTGATCAAAGAAAAACATTAAAAAAGAGAGTTTTGGAATTAAAATAAAAAGAGCTTATCGTGCTTAATTTTAGATAAGATTTAAGCTCTTTTTTCATCCTAAGAATTCATGAGTTATCAAACCCATGAGAAGGAGGTCTCATCAATCCAAATAGAGCGATGAAACGTCCTCCTCTGAGAAAAAAGAGGTGATAATATACCATATTACTCTAGGTATTTAAAGCTTTCGGTATGTTGTAACTTCAAAATGAGAACAATTATATTTACATTGTAAGGGAAACAATTTAAAGGATATATAAGTATAATGCACATGGAAGAAGAACAGGAAATAACTCTAAAAAAAAGAGATATTAATCATGACATTATCAAAGTAGAACAAGAACAAATTCATGGTTTGCTTTTCGGCGACAAATTAAGCTGGCAGTCAATAATCTATGACCTGATAAATACCGAACAGCTAGACCCCTGGGACATTGATATTTCTTTGCTATCCCAAAAATATCTTGAAAAAGTAAGAAATCTTGAAGAAGCAGACTTTTTCGTTTCTAGCAAAGTGTTGATGGCTGCCTCTCTCTTATTAAGAATGAAATCTGAAATACTACTCTACCACTATATCCCAACATTAAATGAATTGCTTTTTGGAAAAAAGGAGGAAAAGAAATATTCACAGAAAAGAATTGAATTAGATGAGGAAATTCCTGAATTAGTGGCAAAAACGCCTCTTCCAAGATTTAGAAAAGTTACACTCGATGAGCTGATGCAGGCCCTTGGAAAGGCAATCAATACAGAAAACAGGCGCATTAAGAGAATTGTGATTGAAAAACAATATGAATACGAAGCAGCAATTGCAATGCCAAAAAATAGAATAAACATAAAAGACCAGATAAAGAAGGTTTACACTAAACTAAAAGATATATTTTCAAAAAAAGAAGAAAAATTAGCCTTCTCTGAAATTGCCGGAGTAACTGACCAAGAAAGAATATCAACTTTCATTCCATTACTCCATTTAGACAACCAACATAAAGTCTGGCTGGAACAGGAGAAACATTTCGATGAAATATGGATATTACTAAAGCATATATATGAGAAACAAAATGCAGCTATGTTGGAGCAAATGAGAAGAGATGCTGAAGAACACATTAAAGAACTTAGCAAAGAAGAAAGTGAAAGAGCGGAAAAAATAGAAAAAGACTTTGAAAAACCCTTAGGCGATATTAATTTCTAACAAAGTTTTTAAAATAAGATATAAGTGTTATTTTATGAACGAGCCAAGATTTGATATTAATAAAATAATCTCTTCAGTAGACCCGTATAGTAATTACAGACCTAAACAACATTCAGAAAAACTTAGAGATTTCTATTATTCAACTATTGTAAGAATAAACAGCTTGAAATTTAGAGGTAAAAATGGAAAAATAAATAAAGATAGAACTAAACAAATCAGAGAAGAAGAATTCAATAGGACATCTCTTCCTAGTGAAGTTGAATGTAAGTTTAATGATAATGGCAAATTAGAAATGTATTACAGAGGACATTTATACAAAATCCAATAACAATTATTAAATTTTGTTAAAAATTAATAATCCAAATTTAATTAATTAAATTATATTATACCATATCTATTCAACAAAAGAAGTTTAGTCAAGGCTAAACTTCTTTAAAAAAGATAAGACTTGCTTTTCTGTCAAATCTTTCTCTTCTCCTGACAGCATATCCCTAAGTTTAAATCTCTCTTTAGATACTTCATCTTCCCCTATAAAAATTACATAAGGAATAGAAAGTGAATTTGCATATTCAAGTGCTTTTCCTGGCTTATCAGAAAACATAATAGAAGAAATTCCTGACTTCCTTATTTTTCTTAAAAGAACTGAAGATTCCTTATCTTTTTCAATTGAAATTACCAAAACAGAAGGAATATTTCTTGGCGTTATGTTAGCAAGTTGACATACCCTTTCCAAACCAAAGGAAATTCCTACAGCAGGTAATTCCTTTCCAGCATATTTCCCAACAACTTTATCATATCTCCCTCCTCCTGCTATAGTGTTTTTATCCGGTCCTATTACTTCAAAAATATTCCCTGTATAATAACCAAGTCCTCTTATCATCATAGGATTAATTTTTACTTTAATGCCATAATTAGATAATTCAACCTGCAAATCTCCTAGGTCTTTCGCCCCATCAAAAGCATTATCTCTAAAAAAAGATAAGTCTTTTTCTAGCAATTTAAATAGAGTTAAAATCTTATTAGAATCTGCAAATTTCCTTAAATTCGCTTTTACTTGATCCTCTCCAATTTTTGTTAACTTATCCAATTCATGTAAAACTTGCTTGCTTGCATTTATTTCAACACTCTCTATTATTGAATTTAATAATTTTCTATTATTTATTTGTATTTCAAAATCTTTAACTTTTAATTCCTTAAAAATATCCGTAACTAATACAAGACATTCAGCATCTAATTTAGTGGATGATTCTCCTATAATATCAACATCACACTGTGTAAATTGCCTAAATCTATTTGGCCCAGTTGGTTCATCTCTAAAAACATAACCTATCTGATACCTTTTAAAAGGCAATTTTATATTTGGGTTTTGCTTGAATATGCGCGCTAATTGAAAAGTAAATTCATACCTAAGACCTAAATTTCTTCCAGCCCGATCTTTCAACTTAAAACGATCAGAAATGGCTTCATCTTCTTCCTCAAGATTATCAGTCCTCATTAATTCATCAAATTCAATAACGGGAGTTTCAATTGGCATGAACCCATAAATTTCAAAATATTTCTTTACTGTACCAACTACAGCTTCCCTTTTCAATGATTCAGGAGGCAAAAAGTCCCTGAATCCTTTAACAGTATCAACTTCAATGTTCATGTTCTCTCCTTTAGATCCTTGAGACTTTGAGAAGTTAGTATTTTATTAACCTTTTGTTTCCCTTCTTTCCCAACGAGAAAGCATTCTCCTCCAATACTTTCACAATCTTTAACAAAAATAAGGATATCGCCTTTTTCACAATATAATGCTTTTTCACCTTCGTATCCAATAATATCTCTCTTAGACAACATAAAAAAGTCAGGGAAATTTTTAATTTTTCTAAAAGGTTCATTTGAGTTTTTATATAAAGATTTTATTTCTATAATTTTTTGTTCATAAAACTGATTAATACCTCCATCAATTGACCCAGCCCATTTTAAGAACTGGAAAATAGCCTTCTCTGCTATAATATTTGCATCAGGGTCTCCCAAATATCCACATTCATAACAAAATCCTGTCTTTCCTTGCAAATTCATGTAATAATCTGTAGATCCTTGATGAAAAAAATCCCAATTATAACTTACAATTTTTGCATCAAATATTCTTGCTTCCCTTATCCATTTTTTATCACAAATTACAAAAGGAATAGATTTTTGAGAGTAACTTGCATGAATATCCAACATAACATCAGCCTCATTTAGATAAGGAATTATATCTTGAGCACTTTTTCCTTCAATACTATTTTTCATTTCAAATGATTGCTTTTTAAGGAAACAGCGATTCAAATCATACTCAATGAATCTTTTATTTTTTCTTATTGCTGCCAAGTTTGCATAAACAAAGTATATTTTTCCAGCAATTATTTTTAAAGATGGAATTATGGAATCAAACGCCTGAACTCCACAATTTTCATTTCCATGTATTCCTGCTAAAATAACGATTGTTTTTCCAGGTTTATTCCCCTTCCTTTCAATTATCCTTACATTTGTCATTTTCGCTTTCTCCTTAAATAAATCCTATATGGAAACTCAGGATCTTTAACTCCAGTATTTTTAAACCCAAGGCTCGAAAATAGCCCCATAGAAGCATTATTTCTTTCATCAGTTCTCAGAACTATCTCGGGAGCTGTGCATTGGTCAATATACGCAGATCCCAACAACTTGCCAATCCCTCTTTTTCTTACTTTTCCATCGACTGCGATTTCATCCATATAATTGGAATCAGGATCAATAACTTCTTTAAGAAATGGGAATTTTGGTAATGGCAATTGATATCCCCATGTTATTCCTTTTATTATCCCATCATATTTTGCAACTAATAATATCGGAGAATTTTGAGACAAAGCGAATAATAGGTCTTTTCTTATATCTTCTTCGCTCCAGAATTCTATTAATTTTAATGGTAAACGACACCTTTTACAAATCCCTAAAGATGCTTTTGTTTCATTAATCCCATAATTAACGCCACAATTGCTACATTTCAAATATTCGTCCCAAGGCGGTTCCGCAAAAGCAGACTTATATACATCTGATAACTGCTTGAAATCTCTTTCAATATAACTTTCAACAATGAATATAATCAGCATTCATTTTGCCTTTGCCTCCGATTTATTTATCAAAAAAAGGGCAGTAGGCGAGAATCGAACTCGCGTCTTCAGCACCACAAGCCAATATTCTGCCATTAAACTACTACTGCCTATGAATTTTCCAAATGAACCAAAATTAAGGACAATGAATAAAATCAGTACATATTGTACCTGTTGCCTCAAAACTTAATGTTAAAATATTAGAGTTTAAACTAGAAAAATCTTCCTTAATAACCGCAATGCCGAAAACTCTGTACTTTTATCATATTGTTAATTAGAATAAGTGGTTTTTAAATCTTACGAAAACTTGAGCTGTTAAGTTAACGGTGCCTTGTTTTCTGTGAAAAATGCCCTACCACAAAATATATAAAGCCATTT
>JACPLS010000059.1 GCA_016186375.1 Candidatus Pacearchaeota archaeon | reverse complement strand
GTTGGAAAATTAAATCCTGAACAACAGGCAAGTTTAAGATTTAGAATGCAATGCATCTCCCCAGATGAAGGTAAATACGGAAAAGAAGCAGAACCACTAAGAATTTACTTGAGTGCTAATGCAGAATGGAAAACGTGTGCATATATTCAAAAAGTTATTCTTGAAACACGTGAAGAATTTGGACAGGCAACACTGAGTCAAGTAGAAGAAGTGGAAAATGCTTTAGATAAACTAGATCTGGCAAATATGAGTTTGCTTGAAAGAAAACTTAATCATGATCAACTAGCAGTAATTGCGGAAATTGGACGGCACGTCAGTCCGGAAACAGTTGCCCGATTGCATCCAGGTACTACATCATATGATATATTAGATACTGCTCGTTCTTATTTATTTAAAAAAGCTTGGAGAAATGTTGTTCTTCCAGAAATAAAAAGAGTTGTAGATCAAACTATAGATGTTAGTAAAATAGCGGAAGGTTTTTTGCAAGTTGGAAGGACACATCTACAAGATACCTCTCCTGTTTTATTGTCTGGAGTCTTTGCAGGTTATGCAGCCAGAGTTGCAGAAAGATCAGAGAGATGCAATGAAGCTTTTAGTAAACTAAAAGGTAAAATTAGTGGCATTGTTGGTACTGGGGCTAGTATTGATATTGTCATAGGAAAAGGAAAATCTTTGGAATTTGAGAAAAAAGTTCTAGAAAAATTAGGTTTGGAACCTGATTATTGTGCTACTCAAATTGTTCAGAAAGAGGGATTATCTGATGTTGGTCATTATCTTAGTACTCTTTCCTTAGTATTGGGTGATTTTGCAAATGATGTAAGGATGATGCACTCTTCAGCAATTAAAGAATTAATTTCAATTAACACATCAACAAGATTAGGTGGTTCTAGTGCTGATGCAGCAAAAGATAACCCGTTAGATTGGGAAAATTCAGCTGGAAAAGTAGCAGTTATTATTGGAGGAATGGGAGTTTTATATTCTATGATTCAATCAGATTTTCAAAGAGATTTACGAGGCTCAGTACAAGCAAGATATCAACCACAATTAATGATAACCGAAATATACGAATCATTAATCAGGCTTAACAAAGCAATACCTCAACTGAGAGTAAATGAAGAGAATCTAAAAAGAAATTTAATCCCCGTTAGAAATAATCCAAGTGAAGCGATGGTGGCAATCTTAAGAGGTGAAGGGTGGATTCATTCTAAGTATGGTAATGGTCATGACTTTGTTAAAGAGATGAGTAAAAATGCAAAAAGATCATCTAGAAACTTATTAGAAGTTTGTTTAGAAGATGGTGAGTTTAGACAATTATATAGCGGGCTTGTTCAGGATAAAAGGGAAGTGCTAGAAGGGAAATTTGAGAATTATATTGAATCTGCACATAAAAGAAAAGAAGAAAATATAAAAAATGCCATTAGTACAATAAATAGGCTATGTATTTATTGAAGTTGAAAAAATTCTAGTGCAAATTTTACCTAAATTTTCCAGCAACCTTGCTCAAAGGAACAAATTCCTTCCACGCAACTTCAAACATCTGCTCTAATGCGAGGGCAAAATATTCCGATGAAAGCCAAACTGCAACATCATAATTTGGATGAACTGTTTTATCATCAAGAAGCATAAACATGAGTTCTTCAGAGTCAATAATGGCAAAACGACCATTGATTCCCATATGGGAGACGTCTTTTACTTCAGCAAATCTGGCCATCTCTTTTGCAATCTTGACATTCTCAGCAATAACCGGGACTGCAATTCTAATTGCTACTCCTCTTTTCCTTGCTTTTTCAAAAGCTGGTAAAAGCGCTTCCATTTTTCTATTAAGACCTTCAGCAGTCGTCACAATAGTAACAGTCTTTTCTGCTGATCTGATAAGCATGTCAAGGTGATTGTACATATTTTGTCTTCCTCTTAAACTTCCAGAAAGGTCAGATGGCTCAACAAACTTTATGCCGTTATTAAATAGAGAATTTAATTCATGAAGAACTTCATCATCTCTAAGTTTCTCCAGTCTTTTACTTTTCTCTTGCGCGATGAGAACAAGGTTTCTTTTTACTCTCTCAACTACTTCTTCTGGCTTCAGGGCAACGAATTTGATAGGTTTCCCTATCTTCATTATGATAAATCCTTTCTTTTCTAATGATTCTAAAATGTCATAGGTTCTTGACCTTGGAACATCAGAGATATTGCTCAGCTCGCCTGCTGTCGATACTCCTCGAGAAAGAAGAGCAGTCCACACTTTAGCCTCATAAAGATTTAGATCAAAGATTTTCCTTAACCTGCTTAAAAATTCTTCTTTGATTATCATTTTATGATGTTATAATGCACCTCTGTAATGAAAACTTTAAATCTTACTAGTATTTAAATCTTTTCACTTCATGTATTCCTTAAAAATTACGAAAAAAGAATCGAAATATTTTCTCTCTTACAGTAAATACAATTACATCTTCCGGTATTTTTCCGTCGACAAAATCAAAAGAATTCGAATTTGTTCTTTCCTTTAAAAATGAAAGATGTTTTTGTAACATATATTTTACATCACTATCACACTGAACGAAGAGAGATATTTTATCTTTTTTTACAAGGCCTCTTGCTTTTCTTTCTGCTTGAATTTTACGGGACAATTCTCTGGCAAAACCTTCACCCTCGAGCTCTCGTGTTAATATAATATCTAGATCAACTTTTATTTTTTCTGTTAATTTTTCTTTACTCTCGTTAATTATTTTAATATCTATTTTCTTTACGTTTAGCTGTTTTGCTATTATTTCTTGAAGAGAGGAATTTATTTTATAATTTGACAGAATTGTCGCTTTAGCAAGAGGCCATTTCAGGCCAATTTTTGCTTTATCTCTTTCAGCAAGTCCGAGTTCAATTATCGACAGTGCTAAAGAAAATTCTTTTTCCAAATCTGAGGAAATTTTCTTTTTATCTGCTTGTGGCCAATCTGAGAGGTGAACGGATTCTTCTTTGACAATTTCTTTTTCTTTTAATGATTGCCATAATGTTTCAGTAGTAAAAGGCATAATTGGGGCAAGTACTTTTAACATGCCTTTTCTTATTTCATCTAGTATAGGGTAAACTTCATCCGCTCTTTCTCTTACTATCTGAATATATGTTCTGCTTAAATCATTAATAATGAAATTCTCAAACTCCGATACAACTTCATAAAATTTATATTTTTCATAACTATTATTTAATTTTTCTAATAAAGAATTATATTTAGAGTATATCCACTTATCTTCGATTTCAACTTTTCCTTTAGAATATTGCAGCTGATTTACAAATGAATTAATATTCCAAAGAATTGTTATTAATTTTTGAATCTCCTGCATTTCATTTTCATTAAATGAAAAGTCTTCACCTTTCGAGAATTTGGCAAAATAATATCTTAGGAAATCTCTTCCGTATTTTTCTATTATATCTTCTGGAGTAATAATATTTCCTTTTGATTTTGACATCTTTACTTTTCCTAAATCCAAGATTAGACCATGGACTAATATATTATCGAATGGTCTTTTATCAAAAACAATCTGAGATAGTATTATTTGAGAATTCCACCATCCTCTTATCTGATCTTTCCCCTCCACATTTAGATTTGCAGGCCAGTATTTTCTGAATTTTTTCTTATTTGATAAATATGAAAGAGCTGCCCAGCTAGATACTCCAGAATCAAACCAGACATCTAAAACTTCAGGAACTCTTTTTAATGTTTTTCCTGATTTTTCTTTAATTATTATATCGTCTATTCCGGGCTTATGAATGTTTATTTTGCTTACACCAGATAATTTTTTAAGCTCTTTTAAACTTCCTACAACAATCTTTTCTCCACTATCAGGATCATACCATATCGGTAGGGGTGTTCCCCAATACCTTTGTCTAGATATTGGCCAATCGCCTATTCCTTCAAGCCAAGCTTTCATTCTTAATTTCATCCAATCTGGAATCCAATTAGTTTTGTCATTTTCTTTTAGCAATTTTTTTTGTATATTTGAGATTCGCAAAAACCATTGAGGAACTGCTATCATTAATAATGGTGAACTGTCTCTCCAACAAGTTGGATAGTCGTGCTCATATATATGTGTATAAATTAAATTTCCTGAATTTTTTAAATCCTCTATAATTTCTTTATTGATATCTCCTACTTTCTTTCCTGCGTATTTTCCTGCCTCTTCGTCAAATAATCCATTCATTTGAACTGGAGAGAGCATGTCTAATCCGTTTGATTTTCCGACTTCATAATCTTCTTTTCCGTGTCCTGGAGCACAATGTACTAGACCCGAACCAGATTCAGTTGTAACATATCTTGCAGATAAAACAACTTTATATCCATTTTTCACATTTAATTTAAGGTTTTTTGCAAGAGGGTTTTCATATTCCTTTCCTTCCATTTCTTTACCATTAAATTCTTTTATAACGGAGAAGCTTCTTTCGCAAAAAGACATGACTTTAGGAACAAGATCCTTAGCAATTATCCAATGTTCTCCTTCTGCTGTTTCAACTTCATTATAAAGAATATCTGGATTTACCATCACTCCTGTATTAGCTGGTAATGTCCATGGTGTCGTCGTCCATATAATCAAGAAAGTATTTTTCTTTTCCTTAAGAGGAAATTTTAAAAAGATTGAAGTATCTTTTTGTTTTTTGTATTCTATTTCATTGTAAGCGACAGCTGTTTCACACCTCGGACAGACATGTACTG
>JACPLS010000064.1 GCA_016186375.1 Candidatus Pacearchaeota archaeon | reverse complement strand
ACAGTAAGAGCTTTTGTCTCTGTTATTGTTCTTGGGATGTTGTTGGCTGGGATAATAATATTATTTGTTGTAGTATGGAGAAGAGTGAATAGAGATAAAGTTCCTGGATTGTATGCCAATGCTGGTGTAAGGGTGAAATAATTAATTTTTTATAGATTCTGCACAATATGAATATTTTTAAAATAGCGAAAATTGGTAATTAAATGAGAAATAGATTTGTTTTATTTTTTCCCTTTTATTTTGGAATATTATTATTCTTAAGCATTATATCTGCCAACGATAGTTTGTTACCTTATTATAATTATAATGATACATTATTAGTTTGTAATAAAGCCAGTCCCGAGAGCATGGAGATATGCTCTTACTTTTTATCCAAAAGGCCATCATTGACTAATGTAACCTACTTGAACGGTATTTCTACACAAGAAACAATTGATTGTACAATGTATAACTCTCTTTTGGGGCAAATTAAGCAGTATTTAGACGGTAGAAAAGACATAAATTATATTGTAACAACAAAAGGAGTTCCGTTGATTTTAAGATGTCCCATAGATTCCAGCCAGTATGTTATGTCAGTTGACAGCATGCTTTCTGTGAACTTGACCGGTGTTAATCCTGTTAGGGGTTCTTACGCAGGAAAGGAAGAAGCTTTTTCCAGTGAAAGAGAAAGATTTTATATTGTAACAAGACTTACAGGATATAATCTTGATGATGTGAAGAAACTTATTGATAATTCTGGAGTAAATGTTGCTGAAGAAAACGTAATATCAAATGGGAGATTTGTAATAGATGAAACAAATTATCAGATAGGACTTGATAATTATTTTTTAAAAACTAAAAATCTTTTAGATAATAAGGGATATAAGGTAATTTATATTAATGCCTCTGATCCGATAGGATTTTTAAGAGAAGCAAAAGAAGTTATTGGATATATAAGCTGGGGGAGCAATGACAGAAATTATATTCAGCCAATTTTGGGAAATTGGGATTTTACTCTATGGAAGGATATGGAGAATCCTTTAAATTGGCTGATTACTTCTGGAAAAATTTTTAAATCAGATTTTATTGCAGATCCAGGCTTTGCTAATAGCACAACCTCTGGAGTAATTAATCAACCAGGAAGATTTGAAATTGAACAAGTTTATGAATCTTCTTTTGTTGCAGAGAGGAGATTTTACTATTTAATAAATTATGCTTATAAGAATTTTAGAGGCAACGTATCAATTGGATTTGACAGTTTAGACGAGGATAATAGAATTATTTCTTCCTACAACTTTGGCCTTGTTTCCCTAAAAGAAGAAGAAAGTATCGGGAACTTGCAGTCTTCTTCTTTTCTTAGACATTATCCTTCATTAGATGCAGTGAAGATTAAAGTTTATTTAATTGTTCAATTAGAAAAAGGAGAATTTTATATAGATAATATTGATATAAGGGAAATAGCCCCAACATTTGACTGGAAAAAAGGAGCTATAGGAATTACGGCAGTTTCCACTTCTGCAAGAAGTTTTTCAAATACAACCTCTTATGGGCAGAGCCTTGTAGCTGACTTGATTTATGATGGAATAAGTGGAATTGAAGGATTTGTTTTTGAACCAGGCTTAGGTGCTGTAGCTGACTCTACTATTTTGTTTGATCGCTATACTAAAGGATATAATTTAGGGGACTCTTTTTATATGGCCTCTACTAATATTTACAATAGAGATGTAATAGTTGGTGATCCTAAGACATTTATCGTATTTGGGACAAATTTAACCGGGATAATTACCGTTCCTGAAAACTTTTATTTATCTTCAACACTACAATATTTAAACACTCTTCATTGGGACGATATGTCAAGTATAGAAGATGGTTTTATAATTGAACGAGCGGAATTTATAGATGGGCCATGGACAGAAATAGGTAGGACAGGAATTAATGAGGAGTCTTATTCTTTTCAAGGCCCAACATCTATTTTAAATTATTATCGAATTAGGGCATTCAATACCTCTTTAGGTTATTCTATATACACAGAGCCGATATTATTTCCTGCACAACAAATAGAGACAAGTATTGGTTCATGCCAGGTTTTAAACACCCCTAATTATTATAATATTATTGAAGACATTGTTCCATCCGGTTCTTCAGCTTGTATTTTAATCTCAGCTCCAGGCATAACACTTGATTGTAATTCTCATTATTTTGTTAATTCCAGTTACAAAAACAAAGTTATTTATGCTGAAAATTTAACAAATATAACAATTAAAAATTGCCAGATTAAGACTAACCTGACTGATACAAATAGCCAGGGCATTTCTTTAACGAATGTTTCTAACTCATTTATATTGAATAATTCAATTAATTCAAATTTAGGGATATCAATTATGTCAGGTAATTCTAATTACTTAACAGGAAATAAGGGCAGTAATTCAAATATAGGAATTTCAATTTTTTCGAGCAATCTAAATTATTTAATTGAAAATAATTTCAGTAGTTCAAATATTGGCTTTTTATTCAGCATAAGTGCACAAAATTATATATTCAATAATACTTTATCATATAATGGTGATGGTATTGATCTATTAAGAGCGGTTAATAATACAGTTTATGGGAATTCTCTAAATTACAATAGGCTCTTTGGTGTACTTATAAGTTTCTCTGACTGGAACAATATAACTAATAATCTTCTTTACAATAATAGTTTTGCAGGCATATTTATACAGTCTTCAAACAGCAACATATTAATAAACAATAGTATTAGTAAGAGTAAATATGGAATTATTGCTTCAATACCTTCTTCTAGAGGCAGAATCAGTAACAATCTCAACTCTTTTATTAATAATATTCTGGACATGAATAATTATGGTTTATATATAAATTCATCAAATGCGACACTTATAGAAGGAGGAACAATCAATAATTCATCTCTTGGGGCAATAGTTGGATTTAAAAATAAAAATGTAACATTGAAGAATATTAGTTTTAGTAAAAATATTTCTTCTTACGATATCTTTTTTTCTGATACTGATGGCCTTTCATTGATTAATTTGAATTCTGATAGATATAACATTAAGAATATAAGCAGATTAAGCTATATTAAGGATAAATCAGGGATAATTACTTTCTTAACATCAATTGACAGTAATGGAACTAATTTATCAGAAGATATTATAATTAAAGGAAATTATGCTTTTGTTAATTCCAGCAGAAGTGGTCTTAATAAAAGTGCAAATATAACTCTACAAAATATTCCAACAAATATATTGAATGCGCAAATTTTAGCAAATAATAAGATATGCAATTCCACGACAATTCCTATCTGTGTTAATTATACTTCTTTAAATGCAGGAAATGTTAGTTTCATGGTCAGTGAAGGGGGAGTGTATATGATTAATTTTACTATCAATAGAAAATGTGAAGATTTTAGCTATGAATATTGTCCTAGTTATTGTATACCGGTAAAACCGCCTGAAGAATGTGGTCTTTTATGCATATTTTATTCTAATGGAACGGTTTTATGCCCAACAAATCCAGCATGCGATTTATCTAAACAACTACAATGCATTACGAAAAATTTATCTGGCTTCGAATATAGAGAATTGGAATCATGTGGAACAATAAATAAACCAGGAACTTATATATTGAATAAAAATATATCAGGTTTTAGCAATGAAGGGTGCATTATAATAAATTCTTCTGATGTATCTTTTAATTGCTTATTTAATTCAATAGAGGGAAGTAGAATATCTGGAGCAGTTATTTCTGTGGGCGGGCTTTATACAAATCTTAAAAATATTACTATTAAGAATTGTAGAATAAGGCCTATTTCTTTTTCTAGAGGAGTTGGCATTAGGCTAATGAATGTAAATGATTCTCTTATAATTGGGAATAATTTAAGCAACAATTACAATGGTATTCTACTTACTACAAGCAATAAAGTAATTATTAATAATAATGAATTTAATAGTAATTTCAATGGCATTTCACTAATTGGAAAATCAAATTCAAATACAATTCAGCTGAATTCAATACTTAATAATTTTGTTAGGGGTATTATGCTAACCGGAGAAAGCTCTGGAAATGTTATTTCATTAAATAAAATAGCCAGTAATGGGGACAGTGGATTATTTATAAGCTCTGGAAGTGTAGGGAATAACGTTATAAGAAATGTTTTTGAGAATAACAAAAATTCTGGTATTATTGTACTTTCTAATGGCAATAAAATAAATAGCAACACAATAATTAACAATAAATTTTATGGAATTATTCTTTCCAAAGGGGGAGATAATACAGTCCTTTTCAATAATAAAGTAACTTTTAATGATGGTTACGGAATCTACATTTCTTCATATAAGAATATTATCGCAAGTAACTTTGTATATGGCAACAATAAATCAGGCATTTTGCTAATTAATAATATTAATAATATAAGTCTTAATGGATTAAATAGCACTTTATATTTTAACATTGTGACAAATAATTTGTTATATGGAATTGAACTTATATCAACTGTTGGAAATAAGTTAGACAAAAATAAATTAGATTACAATGTTAAATCCGGTTTGTTCTTAAATAGGGCTTCAGGTAATAGTATCAGCAATGGAAATTCGTCTAATAATATGGAATATGGAATATTTATAATAAATCAATCTAATAGTAATCTTGTAAATATGATTGCCAGGGCGAACAAAAAAGGAGTCATATTTGATGATGGCATCAATGTTGGAAACAACATGGTTATAAATTAAGATTCTTGGATTAATAACTTGGATAAGAGTTATCCTACATCATCTGGATTAAAGAAATCCTTATAAAGCAGTAATTTCTTATATCATAGAGTTTTTACCCTACAAAGATGGTGTATAGGAAAATTATAAAGAGAGGCAATAAGACTTATGGGCCTTATTTATATAAAAATAAGAGAGTTGGAAATAAGGTTATTACTACGTATGTAGGAAGAGCTGAAGAAATTGAGGGGAAGAGAAAATATTTTCTTTTACTCTACATATTAGGAATAATTTTTATACTATTGGCTGGTTTTTATTTATTATACAATCTAAATCCCACCGGAAAGGTTGCTCTTGATATGGAGAATAGTTATGAAAAGGGAGAAATTATTAAAGGTAATTTAAGATTAACATTGAAAGAAGGAGAACTATTGCCAAAAGATACCAAAGTACTTGCTAGTTTTAATGGGCAAGAAAAAGAATATTTATTGTATGACTTGGTTAACATTGAAAATAATAATGGGAGATTTTTTATTGAAAATGCCGACATTAATGGAATTGGGCAGGGATATGGAATTAAGGGGGAGAGAGAAATTTACCCTACATTGGATTTTGAAATTGAAGTTTATAAGGTTGGGGAAATAACCAATAAGACTTCTGTTGAAAATGGGAATGGAGGAGTTGTGGAACAAGAGAATAATAATAGTGGTACTGAACAAGGAATCATTGGCAACGAGGCAAAAGAAAAGAGCAAAAGTGAGGAAAATGCTGAAACAGTACCTGCGATGAAAAAAGATGGGAATGATGGGGTTGAAACTGAAGATGAAAATCAAGATAATAATAAACAAGCTGAACAACAATCTTCTGTTAGCGAGCAATCATCATCTGATCAGAGTACACAGGAATCTTCTAATAATAATGCTTTAGCAGCTGAAACAACAGGCATTACTGGGGCAGTTATATCTGAAAATAAAGAACAAATTACAAGAAAAATTAGTGGAAAAGTTAGGAAAGGCGAGAATTTTGAAATAGAAATTGAAGAAGGGGAAAATGTACGAGTTGTTGAAGGAAGCGTTATATATAATAATAGTGCTACAGGAGATGAAAAAATTAAATTAGATATTGTTGGGAAGAAAGCTATTGTAAAGACCGATTATTCAATTAAAGAAGAAGGCTTTGGGAAA
This sequence comes from Candidatus Pacearchaeota archaeon, assembly GCA_016186375.1. Lineage (GTDB taxonomy): Archaea > Nanobdellota > Nanobdellia > Pacearchaeales > GW2011-AR1 > VGKP01. Next base: position 8,835 of record JACPLS010000064.1, on the reverse strand, counting down.
GACTATCTGGGAAGGAAAGTGATAGAGATGGATATAAACTTGTCTCAATTTGCCTTAAATGCTTCTGATAGTGGGACTTTGAGAATTGAAATAAATTACGATGGTATTAAGATTATTATTATTGAAAAAGATGTTGAAGTTAATGAAGAATTTATTAAAAGTCCAGAATTAAATGAAAGTGAAAAGATAAAAGAAGGAATAAATGAGTCAATTAATAATGAATCTTTAGAGTTAATTAATAACACAAATGAGAGTTTAAATGTAACTGTGGAGCTTAATATAAGCGATAACTTAACTATTAAAACCGAAGGTAATTTCTCATTAAGTAATATTAGTATTAAGACATTGAGATATAAAATAAGAGTTGGAGAAAGAGTTAAATGGGTTAAAAATATTACTTTAAGAGAAGTTAAGGAAATAAAGATTGAGTTACCAAAAGAAGCTGAAAACATATCTGTAAAAAAAATTGATGAAAAAGGAGAAGAGAAAGATGCTATTGTAAGGGCAAATGGGATTACAGGCAACATTATTTCTGGGCTGATATCAGCTGATTTGGAATTAGATAAGAAGAGAGGCATATTTGGTTTTTTAAAGGGATTATTTGACAAATTGAGAGGAAAAGTTTCAGGGAACGCTATTTCTGAATTATCTGGAGGAAGGACTAACCAGAGCAATATTGACCTTGTTTTGACTGATAATGCAACACAATATGTTATAGAATATTATACAGATGCACCACAAATTTTAGAAGAGAAAACAATAAGCGGGAAAAAAGTTATTGTAATGGGACCTGATGGTTTGAATTACAGTGATGTTCTTGTAAGCAGCAATTTAAGCAGAAAAATTGCAGTTAAAGATGTTTCTCATATAAGAGTATATTGGCATAATAATGATTTTACTAATAAAGAAACTGTTTTGAAAGAAGTTAATGATGTAAATGAAGTTGAAATTGTGGAAGAAATAGGTGAAGATTTGAATACTGGAAATATATCTGGAAATAGAGAAAGGCAAAATATTAATGAAAATGGAGAGATAAATGATAGTAATAATTTAATGAATAAAACTGAATTTTTCAATGATAATGAAAATGCTTCTCAAGAAAATAACGTTGAAGATGGAAAAGGAAATCATTCAATAACTGGAAATGTAATTAATGAAATTAATACGGAAAATAACGAAGATAATTTGACAAATAACGAAAGCAATAATTTAAAAAATAATTTTAACGATAACAAAAATTTAGATGAAGATAAGGGAAAAAGATTTGTAAAACAAGAAATTAAATTTGAGTTTTATGATGAGGATGAAGATGGATATATTGATTATATTGAATGGGTTGCTCCGCATCTGAGCAATCAGACTTTTGAGATTATTGAGATTATTAAAGCAGAACATTTAAATGAGAGTAGGGAATTTATTGAGGATATTTATGATTCGGTGAAGGAAAAAGATGATAATTGGTCTGTTACTGTTCCAGGAGGGCATTTTGTACGAGTTACTTTTGAAGAGAATTTGACAAAAGATAATGATATATCTATTTATGCGCGATTAAGCAACAATAGCAATTATAGTAATGGAAATGCTTCTATAATTGTTTTTGAGAAGGATTTAAATGAGACTATAGCAATATTTGATAATATTATTAATGAAAGTTTCTATAAAATATATTTAACAAATTTAAGTAATATAAGCGATTATTCCCAAAACATATTTGATTTACTTATTCAGGGAGAAGGAATTGAGTTTGATTATATTGTTGACCCTATAACTTTAGTAGGAGACACATCATACGCTTCAAATGACACTAATGTCACGCAGGAGTCTGGCTTTGTTCATTTGAATATTTCTAGCACTGAACCTTATAATAACTCTTTAGTCGCATATTGGAGTTTCGATGGCGATAATTCAACTTTTGGCATTAATAAGAGTTATGACTTAACTCATAAAAATAATAATGGAAATTATACGAGTGGTGCTTTGGTTAGCACAAGCGGTTGCATGTATGGATATTGTTCTCAGTTTGACGGGAGTAATGATTATATTGCTATAGATAATGCAAATTCTCTTCCTATTGTAAAATCATCAACTAATTTTTCGATTTCATTTTGGTTTAGACCAGACAGCACTTCTTTAATAGACAGAACAATTTATTCTGAAGGTAGCAGTACCGATGGTAATCCTTTGTTCTCGATTCAATATAATAGCGGTTCAGCAGATAATAAAATTTTAAGATTTATAAGAAATGACGACTTCGGTGTTTCAAACCAAATAAAATCAACAACTACAATTACTGATACTAAATGGCATCATGTTGTTATTACTGACAGAACTGGAGTTTCATATCTATTCATTGATGGAGCGTTAGATGCGTCAAATTTTAATTATACCAGAACTGGTGTTTTTTCTCTCAATAGGGCTTCAATTGGGGCATTAGGGAGAACAAGTAATTCTGAATTTCTTAATGGTTCTGTTGATGAATTAATGATATTCAGTAAATCGTTAAACGCTTCTGAGGTTTTGGAGATATACAGGAATCAAAGCAGTAGATTCTCTGCAAACGGAACACAACAATTTAGATATATTAATTTCACGACAAATAATACTGTAAATATAAGTATTCGATTTGTGCAGAATATGTTTATGAGTAATTTATCTGCGCAGATAAATAACGGAGCAATTGTTAATTTTACTGTTAATGCAAGTAATTCTGGCAACATCTTAGTTTATAATATGACTGATAATTTAACAGCAGCTAATTTGACTATTTATTATTTTGCTGGCAATCAGTCTGTTCCTTTCTATACACCGATAATGGCAGGGAATATAAGTTTGCAGAGCTGGCTTGGACCGACAGGTGATACAATAAATCCTAATGTTTCTTTGCAAAGCCCAGCTAATAATTCTGTTGAGACTAGAGGAATTATTTATTTTTATGCTAACATAACTGATGACACAGCACTAAATAATGCAACACTTTGGGTTTGGAACGCTTCTTCTTCTCTTGTTGGAACAAATGGAACAGAATTAAAGGGAACAAGCAATTCAACTAATTTAACTCTGGCTTTGACAACAAATGGAACTTATTATTGGAATTACTTAGTTTATGATGCTGCAAATAATAGCGCTTTTAACTCAACTAATCTTTCTGTCCATTTAGTTAATTACCCTATAAATGGATGCATTAACATTACTGCCAATAATAGCGGGAATATACAGATTGCAAACATTGTTCCTATTGAAGTGCCAACTTGTATTAACATAACTGCATCTAATGTAACATTCAATGGGAATGGTTATTGGATAAGTAATGTTACATTTAATCAGAGTGTCGTGTTTGCAAATGGAAGACAAAATATCACAATAAAAGATGTAAATGTAAGCAATAATATGGGCAATGGCTTAATGTTTAATAATGTTAATTATTCTCTTGTTATTAATGGAACTTTTGACTCAGATGGCGAAGGCATATTATTAAATGATAATAAAAATAATAGCATATTTGATAATAAGGCAAGAAACAATACAAAAAACGGAATTAATATTACTGGCACAAGTGTTAATAATACTATAGTCAATAACAGCCTAATTTTTAATTCTCTAAATGGTCTTTTTATGAATTCTCCATCAGCATCATTACCTTGGAATATAACATTAAATGTAGCAATTAATAATTCTTTAAATGGATTTGATATAAGATTAGGCCAAAGCATTATTATAGAGTTTAATAATGCCGATAACAATAGCATATTTGGCTTTGTTTTTAGAGGACCCACTGGACAAAATAATCCCCGAATTAAAAATAACACCATCAATTCCAATTTGGTGGGAATTAGTGGAGGATTTGTTTCACCAAGCATTGATAATAATACAGTTAATTTTAATAGAGAGGCAGGAATTGAAATCGCAAATACTAGATTAGCACAACTTGCCAATATAACATCAAATATAATTACTTTTAATAAATTCGGTGTTAATATAACTGATCCCGATGCCAATACTAACACCTTTCGTGTAGATGATAATTTAGTAATTAATAATTCAAATAGTGGAATTGTAATAAACGGACTTGTCCTTATTTCGACAGTTAATAATAATACCGTTGCTAACAACTCATTATACGGGATATATTCTGTATTAAAAGCAGTAATATTTAAAAATAATACGATAAATCTTAATGCTATTGGAATTTACATAAATTCATCGAGCAGTATTGCAAACAACACAATCATAGACAATTCTCAGGCAGGAATTTATTTGAATGGAAGTTATAATAACGTGACTGGAAATGTGTTAATAAATAATAGTGTTGCTGGGATAAATCTGACAAATTCACAAAATAATACAATAATTAACAATTCAGGTGATGGAAATAGTTATGGAATTGGATTAGATTTAGGAAGTTATGGCAATCAGATATATGATTTTATAATAAGGAATTCTAGAAAGGATGCAATATTTATTGCTGATGCTGGTTCGAGCAATAATACATTTACTAATATATCTTTGGTTGGAACAAACAATTCATTCTTCGATATCAGGTTTGCTTCTTCGGGGATAAATAATACTTATATTATTGATACAAATATATCAAATTATACATTTACAGGAACAGGAGGAATTGCAATATTTAGGCATAGTAGTTTTGGAGAAATTCAATTTTTAACAAACATTTCTGGGTCTGGAACTAATTTATCTGATTCCGTTAGGATAAGAAATAATAGTGTTTTTGTGAACGACACTGTTGGATCTTTTGGGTTTAATAGAACAGCTAATATTACTTTTTACAGTTTGAGAAAAGACTTTATCAATCCTCGAATAATTAGAGCTGGAGAAACTTGTATATCATCTATGGGTTGTTATAACTTTACATCGTTAAATGCAGGAACTGTTTCATTCAATGTGACTGGTTTCAGCAATTATAGCGTTAGTGAAACTCCTGCTATTAATTTCACTACGCCAACATTTGCTAACAATACTAAGATAACTCAGACAGGAGGAGCACAGGTAAATATAAGTATAAATTCAACTGGTTTGAGTGAATTTACGTGGAATTGGAATGGGACGAATTATACTATTTATAATAATAGTTTAATGCTCTTTGCTGGATTTGAAAATTCCAGCTCAATTGGAGAGAATATAACTCATGTTAAGGATTACAGCATTTATGGAAATAATGGAAGCACTATAGGTTGGGCTTTTGTTAATTCAACTGGAAAATATGGATATTCAATGCAGTTCAATGGAATTAATCAATCTGTTAATTTTTCTGATCCCGCAACTGGAACATTAGATATTGGAACAGGAGCATTTACTTATGGATTGTGGGTTTATCCTTATGCAAGTGTTGGTAACTTTGATATGTCTATCTTTAAAGGAGGATCTAGCGCAGGCACCCCTGGATATGACATGGAATTAGGAGCAGGAGGATGGAATGCGAATGTTGCTAACGGAACAGCAATAAAGACAGCAAGCTTAGGAAGCAGCGTTACAAATGAATGGGTGCATTTAGTTGTTGTTGTTGACAGAGGAAGTAATAGTCTTATTTCTTATAGAAATGGAGCACAAGTTGCAAGTACTGATATAAGCAATATAGATAATTTGTCTAGTAATTCTGAATTGTATATCGGAGGCAATAACGGAGCTAATAATTTCAGTGGTTTGATAGATCAAGTTATGATATTTAACAGGAGTTTAACAGCTGATGAGATAAATCAATCGTATTATGCTGGGCTTTATAGGCTGTCAAACACATCATGGGAGTTTTATTCAAACAAGACGAATTTAACAAGAGGAAGTTACACATATCAGGGAATTGTAAAAGACAGAGCAGGGACACAGAATCAGACAGAAGTAAGAACATTGAGAGTGAACAGCCTGCCTATTGTAACTTTAGTTACACCAACGAACTGGAATCAGACTACAAACAGGACACCTTCATTTACATGGACGAGCAGTGATTATGATTCTGATACAATGACTTATGAGTTAAACTTGACTTGTTATAATACTGCTGGCGGAGGTTGTAGTGGAAAAGGAAGTGATGAAAGGTATGTGCAATCTATTTCAGGGACAACTTATAATTTAGTTGGTGATTTGCAGTATTTAATTGATTATAATAATTATTACAACTGGAGTGTTAGGGCAAACGATGGACAGGAAAATGGGTCATGGACTAGCATGTTTGGATTAAACATATCAGCACTAGTTGCTATAAGTATGCCTGTAAGTAAGATTGATTTTGGATTGCTTAGCCAGGGGCAGAGCAAGAATACAACAAACACTACGGGAAATGATCCTGCTCCGTTTGAGATACAGAATGATGGAAATTCTTTCACGAATATTACTGTTGCAGGAACTAATTTATGGTTGACACAGGCAAATCCAAGTACATACTATAGATATAAAATTGCCAACAAATCTACAGAAAATGGCTCATTTGACTGGGGCAAGAGCGTAACGACTTTCACCAATATGCCTGCTAGTGGAAGTCCGCAACTTGCACTTGTGGAATTGAATTATACTGATGCGACTGATATAGCTTTAATAGATATGCTTGTTACAGATCCGAATATTGAACCTTCAGGGTATAAAGAATCAAACGTCACATTTACAGCAACAATAGGAGAATAAAAATGGAAATAAACAAAAAGATAATTTATGGAATTGACTTTTTAATTATAGTTGGGTCTTTGATTACTTTGATAGTAATGTTTGGATACGCGAGACCTTTAGTAATAGGGCCAATTGATAATTATAATACAACAAATAATTCTGTTTTATTCACATTTGAGAAAGGAAAAGCGATATTATTAGATGATAATATTGAATTTAGCTCTCCACAAAGAATATTTGTAGAGAATTATTTAGTTTTACACTTAGAACCAGGAAAATATTACTGGAAAATTGAGGGAGCTTTGCCAAGTACTGTCAGGACTTTGACAATAAATTCTATTGTTGACTTGAAATTGAGGAAAATTGAGGGTGGAAAAGAAGAATATGAAGTTGTAAATGCTGGTAACACCCAACTTGATGTGGATATTTACCATAATGATAATTTGAACCGGACTCTTGTACTTGATATAGATGAAAGTAAGCAAGTAAGTGGAGAGGCTTTTGTCGGGAGGCAAAATGGATAGCATGTTTAATATTTTATCTTTACAGAACAAGATAAAAAATAGCAGAAGAGAAAGTAGAATAATTAACGCATTGTTAATATTATTAATGGTTATTTTTGCTTTTGTAATAGGAAGTGCGCAAATAAGTGCGTTGGGAATCACGCCAGGAAGAATCAATATTAATTATGAAGAAGGGAAAGAAGTTTCCGGAGGAATTACTATTGTTAATACAGAGAATAAAGATATTGATGTTGTAATTATTGCGCAGGGGGAATTTAATCAAAGTGTTAAATTTTCTGAAGTATCGTTTAAGATGAAAAGTTCTGAAAGGGAGAAAAGGATACAGTACACTTTTAATATGCCTTCTCAATTATCTCCTGGGCCCCATATTGGAGAAATTTTGGCTGTCCAAGTTCCTAGTAAAACCTCTGGAGGAGAAACTTCTGTTGGAGCCACTGTCGCTGTTGCTACACAGATACATGTATTCGTGCCTTATCCAAATAAATATGCGGAGGCGAGCTTGGATATTGTTTCTGATAATCTTGGAAAAATTACTTTTGTTATTCCAGTTATTAATAGAGGAAAATTGGATTTAGTTAGAGTTAGAGCAAACATAGATATTTATGGAAATTTAAATGAAAAAGTTGATAGTTTTAATACAAATCAAGTTGAAATAAAGAGCGGTGAAAGAAGAGAGATTGCATATACATGGAACTCTAATGTGACTTCTGGGAGATACAGGGCTGTCGCTACTGTTCTTTATGACGAAGAAACTTTAAGATTGGAGAGGGAGTTTTCTGTAGGAAAGCCTATTCTGGACTTGCAGCAAATTGAAGTAAATGATTTCACTCTTGGAGAAATAGCGAAGTTTGAAATGCTTGTTGAGAATCAATGGAGCGAGGAAATTAAAGGAGCTTATGCTGAGATGGAGATTTATAATCCTAAAAACGAAGTTATGGCAGACATTAAGTCACAGACATATGACTTTTCTCCTTTATCGAAAAAGACAATGGTATCCTATTGGGACACTGGTGGAGTGAAAAAAGGAATTTATGATTCTTCTGTTTACTTGAGATATGGGGCACAATCAACACAGAAAGATTTCAAATTAGATGTCAAAGAAGATTCTATAACTGCTATTGGAGTTGGTTATGTAATATCAGCCAAGACAAAGAGCGGAAGCTCTACAACAACAATATTATTAATTGGAATTGTTGTTTTGATATTGATAAATTTGGGATGGTTCTTAGTATTGAGGAAGTATATGCATAAGAAGAAGTGAAATTGATAATAAAAATGAGAAGATTGGAAATTATGGATTTATCTATATATACTCATTAATTATAGCTCGTTTGTTACATATAAATTAAGTACACTAAACCATGATAATTACTATCAAATTGCTTGCCGAATGTTTTTTATTAATCGGTGAGAAATAATTATTATTAATTTTCAGCAGTTATTTTTATCGTAGATAATACTATTTTTAACTACACTAAACCATAATACTTCCCTCCTTTTCAAAGTAGTTTGAAATTCTTTCCATTGCTTCTCTAACAGTTTGAAAGTTACTGTTCTGTAAAACATCTCTCGACAGAAATGCAAATACTCTTGCAATTTTATTTAGAAAACTTGCATTGCTTGGCAGATAAACTAAATGCATTCTTGGATGTAAGTCATTCCATACCTTTACATCGTGAGATTTATGTGCAGACCAATT
>JACPLS010000010.1 GCA_016186375.1 Candidatus Pacearchaeota archaeon | reverse complement strand
TCTTGTTACAAAGCTATTATTTCTATTTCCTGCCGTATCATTGGCTGTTACATTTAAGAAATAGATACCATCAAGCAAATTAGTAAAGTTAATATATGTTGGGTTTGTGGAATTGAATAATGTTAAATTACTATAATTAGCTCCTCCTGTAACATTATTCAAAGTTACATTAGTTATATTCAAGTTTATTTCTGTAGCTGTTACGTTAACAATAATGAAATTCCTTCCCACATAGCTTCCGTTTGCATCTGTCGTTGTGCCATAAGTTAATAGAGGATTAGTTGTGTCAACAACAACTGTTCTTGTCAACAAAGTATTATTCAAATGTCCAGCACTATCATTTCCAGATACATTATAAAAGTATGTTCCGTCTGCTAGACCTGTAAAATTAATATAAAGAGCTACATTTGTTGAGTTGCTTCCAAAGTCAGCAACACTGAATGTTTGATTGCTCCTCACAATTGCGCTGCTTGTTGCATTAAATAATGTTATATTCGTAGAGTTAAAGTTTGTATCTGTGCTATTAACCTCAACAATAACGTGATTCCTCCCAACATAGCTTGCATTAGCATCTGTTCTTCCCACATATGTAAGTGCAGGAAATATAGTATCTATTATATAAGTACGAGTTTGCATCGTAGCATTAATGTTATTAAAAGTATCATTTAATGTTATATTTAAGAAATAGACTCTATCAGCAAGATTACTTATATTCAAACTAAAATTCTTATTAAGTTTTGTTTCTTCCGAAATGTTGGAGAAAGTAGTTGTATTTGTATAGTTAAATGCTCCTGTTAAATTAGATCCGCTAGCATTAAAGAATGCTCCAGTTGAGTTGAAAAGAGCAATAGTAAGAGTCTGTATAGCACCATTATCATATGCAAGTAAATCAATTAATATGCTATTCCCTCCTATGAATGATCCATTTCTAGGAGTTATACTTGAATTAAAAGTAATATTGTTAGGAATAGTTGTGTCATTTACAGTTACAGAAATATTAGTTTCATTGAGAAGAGTAGCTATTCCAACACCACTTCCATTAAATGTTCTAATGGAGAAATTATAATTCCCAGGCGTTGAAGCATTGATAGAAAACCAAACATATATATTCGTATTATTAACAACAAGAGCCGTTCCATTATCAGTCGCATTTACTACAATAAGATTCGACGTATTAGTAATACTGTAATTAACTGTGGTATTCAATGCAATGGTAAAATTTAGATAAGAAAACCCAGAAGGCAAACTTATGCTAAAGTTGGTAATATTCGTGTTTCCAGTTGGATTAGTAAAATTAGTAGAATTAATAGAAATATTAATAACAAAATTAGCATCTTCCAATATCGATCCAGGTAGATTTCTTCCCTGATCTGTTGCTCCCTGAAATATCTTAACAATGTCAAATCCCTGGACAACAGCAATTGAAAAAATCCCAAATAAAATCATACTAAGAAAAAGCACAATGTGAGAAAAACTTACATCCTCTCTTTTTTTCCCTCGTTGGTTATTAATATTTCTCTTTTTTCTTTTAGACATTATCCAATCCCCTCTTTTTCACTACCCAAAAGCTGAAAAATTATAAGTTATGGGTATTTATAAATCTTTCTATCAAATCGTCGAAAAAATGTCTTGTTTTCCAAAAGAGTGAAAAATCCTCTTTCAAACAATTTAAAAACTCAAAAATCATTTCTTTTTTATGAATCTGGAAAATATTAAAACTTTACTTCGCCGATTTTGGTTTTTTTTAAAAGAAGACAGCTGGCAATCTCTTCTAGTATCTATAATTCTCATAATCTTAATTATAAAATTCATTTTCTTTCCCCTTCTCTCTTTTATTACTGGATCTCCTCTTCCATTAGTAGTAATAGAATCTTGTTCAATGTATCACCCTTCTCAATTCGAGGATTGGTGGAGTCAGAATTCTTTGCTCTATGAAAATAAAAATATTACAAAACCAGAATTTATCAAATTTCCATTCAGGAATGGATTAAATAAAGGAGATATTGTATTTGTCTGGGGGAGAGCAGATTACAAATTAGGTGATGTTATCACCTTCATTCCTAATCCAGAATCTACATCTAAATACCCAATTATACATCGCATTGTTTCTCTTAGCCCAAGAGGATCTAAAGGAGACAACAATATTATTCAACTAATGAAAAATAATAATCCTCAACAAACAGATGAAACTTCCATTCCAGAAAATAATGTAATGGGAAAGGCCGCTCTTAGAATCCCTTTCGTCGGCTGGATAAAACTCATTTTCTTCGAGCCTTTCAAAGATTCAAAGTTCCGTGGATTTTGTAAATAATAGAAATAGAAGGAATATCTATAAAATAATCTATCTCACTTATTACGATAAAAATTGATACAAAATTATTTAGTATTTGCATATAAAAAGGTTTAAAAATAGCCAGATATGCCCCATTATTATGTCAGGCGGACTTGATATATTAATTGTAGGAATAGCTGATAAAAACTTGGACAGTATAGCATCTGATGAATATGATGAATAATTGAGAAAATTATTTGACAGAAGAGGATATACTATGGCGAGCGCTGATAGATACTATAAAGATTTTCATGCTTTAGCTAAAAGGCCATTAACTAAAAATCCCAAAATATATTATCTTATTGGAGAACATATGCTTGGGGCACAAATTGGAGCAGGATTAGGATACATCATATTTGATGGAAACTTGAATAATCCACCAAAAAGGGTGTATGAAACTTTATTACAACGAGTAGAAGAACTTAAAGAAAGATTTGTTAGAGAGACTACTAAAAAAAGTCTTAAGATTCCTATAAATAAAGTTGGAGTTTATGCCTTAAATGTATTAGACACATAAAAATGAGAGATTACAGATCTTGAGACAAAAATTGTTACAAAATTAATTGTGTCAAAATTATATAGTAGTTAAATATAATAAGATTTAAATACTTGGACTCTTAAATAAAAATATGAAATTTAAAAAATCATTAGCATCGCTAGTCCTTACGGGAGCGTTAGGATTTTATGGATGTACAAGATCACCAAAAAATTATGTAGAAGGAGAAGTAGTTGAAAGATATGGCACACTTTCAGGATTAGTTGAATCTAGTGATGCTCTTTTTGGTAATGAATCTGTAAAGATTGAACAGCCTTCTTATTTAATGAGGGTTAATACCAAAAACGGAGAGTATATTATCCAAGTTGATGCTCTTGATGATTCTGGTAGTTCTGGACCACAAACCATACACAACATTGCTGCAGCTACAAAAATAGGAACGAAGATTAAGTTTCCAACAAAAGCCTATGGAACAAATAGGAAACTTCAGCCTGCTGGATTCTCTTCTGGAAATGTCGGAATGTTGGACCCAGACGATATCCAAATTCTAAAGAATTAAATAATTAACATCTCATTCTCTGTTATCTTCTTGTAACATTTTAAAAAACAGGGCTTAAATTTATATATTCCTTTTTTTTAATACATCGATGAAGGTGATAGATCTTATTATGTTGTTAATGCTTTTAGGATTAATTGGAATTGGCCTCTACGTTCTTTGGATGAATTTACCATCGCAAACAATATATTATAAAGAAGTGGAAAATAAATTCTTTTCTAATACTTCTCTGAAAAAAACTTTTCAGTTTTATCCCAATATGAGATTTAAAAGCAAAGATATCAGTTTTTCCATGGAAGAAACTTGCGACGAAAAAAAAAGAAGTAATATTTATGAAGCTCTCTCTATCATCTCTGAAAAAACTATTCTGAACTTTAAAAAAGATGATTCTTCTCCACAAATAGATTTTCTTTGCTCTGAAATAGACCCTCTCCCAGAACATAAGAATTATTTTGTCGCAGGTGAAGGAGGACCTGTGGAAATAATTAATACATCCCAATATTATGTCATATTAGAAGGAAAAGTTTCTCTTTATCGGGATGAAACATGCAAAACCCCCCATATTGCTGTGCATGAGATTTTTCATGCGCTCGGTTTCGACCACGTAAATAATAGAATGAGCATTATGTATCCAGTAACTGACTGCGAACAAGAAATAGATCAATTTATCATTGACGAAATAAAAAAATTATATTCAGAAAATCCCCTCCCTGACCTAGCAATCTCTGAATCCCAAGCAAATAAATCTGGACCATACCTAAGTTTTTCTGTGACAGTTACAAATGAGGGGCTTGAAGATGCAGAAAATGTCAGCCTTTTAATTTCTGCAAATAATAAAGAAATAAAATCCTTTGATCTGGATAATTTAAAAATAGGTGTAAAAAAGTTCTTTGTTGTCAAGAACTTAAGAATACCTCGAGACTCTAATAACCTAGTTATTGAAGTAAAATCCAATTCCCCGGAAGAATTGTCTGAAGAAAACAATAAAGTAATATTAACAACAAATTGAATATATTTTTAAAACATTTACTATATACGACTAATTTTATTAAACATTATTTAAGTTTAATTGTAAATAAAATAAGAATTTGAATCATAAACGTCATAAGAAACCTTTAAATAACTTTTACCTATTCTAATTATATGTCAGAATTATACGATAAGGTAGAAAGATTTGTTGAAGTGTCTTATAGCGGTAAATTTGGTATGGTCCATTTTAAGAGAACAGTTTACTGGGTTAAGCAACTAAAACCTGATGCCGATGAGGCAATGTTAATTGCTGCAATTGCACACGATATTGAAAGAGCATTTAGAGAAGAAGGAAGTAAGCAAATGCAAAGAATAAAATCTTCAGGTATGAAAGATGAAGATTTTCTAAAGTATCATCAAGAAAAAGGAGCAGAAATTATTGAAGAATTTTTAATCAAAAATAATGCAAACTTAAAATTAGTAGAAAGAGTAAAAACACTAATCTCTAAACATGAGGTTGGAGGAAGTGATGATGAGAATATCCTTAAGGATGCAGACAGCATAAGTTTCTTTGAAAATAATGTTGATCATTTTTTAACAGAATACGTTAGCAAATTAGGTAAGGAAAAAATTAAAGAGAAATTTGATTGGATGTTTAACAGAATAACTTCTAATAATGCAAAGAAAATAGCAAAACCCTGGTACAATAATGGAATTAACAATCTTAACAAATTACACTAATATCTAACTATCCACTCTTAATTATCACAGATTAACAAACCTCACTCTGATCTTTTTGAGATTCTATAACTCCAATATTCTCATTGTATATTCTTTCATAAAGTGCAATTGAAGGAACATCTCTGCGTAATGCCTCATAATATTCTCTCCTTGCGATAAATGGAAAAACACTCTTACCACTACGATCTATAAAATCAAGCACAACATCTTTAGAAGGATCTAAAAGTAAAAAAGATTTGTGCAGTTCTCCCCTCACATTTCTTCCTTCTAAAGCTAATTCTAAACTTCCATAAATAGGATCTTTTTGCCCTCTTGTATCATTTATAAGAGGAACAAATGAGGGAGAACTTAATTCCACACTAAATACTGCTGAATTAAATTTTGCAGGTATATAAACAAGTATTGGTCCACCATTTATACTAACATACGATCTAGCATCTTGAACAGCTTCACTTAAACCAGTACACAAACTAAGAATCTTTCTTCCAACCATTTGTGCATTTGCAAGACTATAATCTAACATATTAATTCCCTTTATTTCTTCACAACTCTAATATATAAATATTTCTTAAAAACAATCAAAAGCCATATTTTATAAACTCCTTATCTCTCATCTGTTAATGAAAAACAAAACATTAATTATTCGAAATTCTGTAACATTGCTTATTCCTTTTATACATTTACTTTTAATTATTGCTTATTTTAGACCTATTTTATCTCCAGCATTCTTAATATCTATCATAACCTTTATTTTGATTTTCACAGCGTTATTAAAAAAGAAAGATTCTTTATCTTTTAAAATTGGTTCTTATGTTCTCATAGTCGGAGCAATCATAGGTATAATTATAGTGACTACATTCAAAGGAACCGGTAGTTTACAAGGTTGGGAAATTATCCTTGGTGATGGTGTCTTTAATATGGCTGAAATTATAGCAATCATTTCCTTCTTAATTGGATTTCTAAAGAACTAGATTTATTTATCAATTTCTCAAACTGGAAAAAAGGCAATCTTTAAATACAACTTTTTCTCTATAAATCTATGTCGGATAAGGAAGAGCTAATTAAGGAGAAGATGGAATTCAGCGGCCTATTTGATTTCAAAGCATTTTATAAATATGCACATTCTTGGCTTGACGACGAGGGTTACGGCGTTATAGAAAAAAAATACAGCGAAAAAGTTTCAGGAAATTCACGGGATGTCAGCATAGAATGGTCAATTTCAAAGGAAATTTCAGATTATTTCAAAATAATAATGCTTCTAGAATACGAAGTCTCTGAATTAGTTGAAGTGGAAGTTGAAATTGATAAAAAGAAAAAAAAGATGAACCGGGGAAAAATAATGCTTGAAATAAAAGCAGCCTTAGTCAAAGACCCAGAAAGCAAATGGGAAACTTCTCCATTTCTAAGACTAATGAAAGATTTTTACAACAAGTATGTAATTCCGGGAAGATTAGACGCAATGCGTGAGAAAGTCATTGATGACGTAAAAGACTTGAAAGAACAGCTCAAGTCTTTCCTTGAGCTGACAGGAAAGAGAGGATAAATATATATAAACTCCATCATCCTTAAAATAATATCATTATCAATGGGAGAAAAATGCCAAAAATAAAAGAGAAAGATCATTTTTATAATTTTGCCTTTGTAATTCTAAAATTAACAATTTCTGACAGAATTTTGCAATTTAAATATAATTATATTTGTGTTGATGGACCTTACATCTAACTCATTCAAATATTGAAAGGGGGAAATTATAAAAGAAAATGAACAAAAATGCAAGATTTTTATTAATTACCATAATAGGAATAGTAATTATAGCGGTTTTATTTCTAGCTCTTGGCATTGGTGATCCAACGGGTTCTGTGATTTCTTTTGGAAAGTGTAAAAAGAATATGGAAATATGTGATGGAAAAGACAATAATTGCAATAATAAAATAGATGAAAATCTTTCAATTGCTTGCACCGCCGCTTCACAATGTGGAACATCTGGATGGTCAAGTTCTCCATATTGCGGAACTGATGGAAACGTGCATAGAGAATGGACAACTTATATGTGTCAATTTCCAGGAACATGCAGTTCAACATGCGCCAGTGTTAAAGAAGATAGAATTTATCAATCTTGTTTGAATGGCTGTTCAAATGGAGCCTGCATAATCTCTAATAGCACAACGAACTCAAGCCAATAATGATATAATTTATTTTTATTTGTTTTTTAGATTTTAAACATCATTCCCAATAAACAACATAAATATTTATAAAACCAACTAATATTCTTGATACATGAAAAATACATATATTATTAGTTTATTAGTATTATTAACGATTTCTATATCTTCATTAGCATCTGCGGCTATAAAAGTGGATAAGATTGATAAAGGCTCAGTTGTCATTGCAGAACTTGATAATCCTGCTGTATTTGACTTTATTATCAACAATCCTAATGGAATAGATTCCGCAGAAATATACTCGTTTCTTGGTGTAAGTTTTAGCCCTAAAGGAACCTTTGACATACAATCAGGGGAAAATGTTATAGAAGTCAAAGCATATCCTAGCAAAGAAGTCAGAAAAAATTCAGGAACATTTAAATTCCAATATGAGATAAAAACCGGAAACCAAGGGATATATAAAAACTCCTTGTCAATAAAGATAGTTCCTCTCAAAGATTCTCTCACTATCAAATCATTTCCATTAAATATAGATGACAAATCTGTATCCCTTGAAATTAAAAATACTCAAAATACACACTTGGAAAATATAATGTTACAATTTAGTTCAGCATTCTTTAATGGTGAATTAAATGTGACTTTAAAGCCATTTGAATTTGCAAATATTTCTATTCCCATTGATACTGCAAAAATACAAACTTTAGTAGCAGGAAATTATATATTCAATACAAAAATAATCTATGATACAGCAGAAACAAATCTTGAAGGTACGATAAAATATCTGGAAAGCGAAAATATTGTCCTTACTACAGAATCAAAGGGCCTGATAGTAAGAAAAAAATCCTTAACAAAGAAAAATGAGGGGAATGTTCCTTTAACTGCAGAAATCGAAATATCTAAAGATATAATTAGTCGCCTCTTTACAACTCATTCAATACAGCCAGATACATTTGAGAGGAAGGGCCTTATGGTAACATATAAATGGTCAAAATCTCTCTCGCCATCTGAATCTTTTTCTGTTTCTTTAAAAACAAATTACACTCTACCATTTATATTACTCTTATTAATAATAATTATAGGCGTATTCGTTAAATTATATACTAGAACTGCTTTAATTTTAACAAAGAGGGTTTTCTTTGTAAGGACAAAAGGAGGAGAATTCGCACTTAAAGTAAGAATTCATGTGAAAGCTAAGAAAAAAGTGGAAAATATTCAAATTATTGAAAAGCTTCCTGGAGGAACACAATTGTATGAAAAATTCGGAGTTAAGCCAGATCATATAGACTCATCAACTCATAGATTGTTCTGGAACATCATTCAACTCAATGCAGGGGAAGAGAGAGTGTATTCATATATAATCTATTCGAAAGTTAGAGTTTTCGGTCGTTTTGAGCTCCCACAAGCTTCGGCTTCTTTCGAAAGAAATAACAAGAAAGAACATGCATTTTCCAACAGGGCTTATTTCGTCTCTGAAACAACTTCCAGTGAAGAATAATCTTCGCTCCCTAAATATATTCTCCTAATTTTAAAATTATTTATAAATATTTACAATGTTAATTATTAAAATTATTTAAGTAAATCGACTGAAACAGAATCATGTAAAAGATTTAGAAACTCTTCTAAAATATAGAAACATCAAAAACCAAAGCCTTTTAAATCTTTCAAACATAGATTAATTTATCCCTTCATAGCTCAACGGTAGAGCGTCCGGCTGTAGCCGATGTTGGCTAGCGCAGACTTTCCCGAGAGGAATTAGAATGAAGCGCGAACAGGCATTGTTCACAAGAGCAATGTGGCAGAACCCGGAATACCCAAGTTCGACTCTCGGTGAAGGGATTTCTGATTTTATAGAAATTTAAAAAAATTGAAAAAGCAGAATATATAAATTAAACATTATTAAAGTTGTAATGGAAAAACTAATTAAAGAGGTTTTAACAAAAAATAAAAGTTATTCTGAAGAACAAATACAATTAAGCGCATATTGTGAAAAGAAGATGACTCAAAGAGGCATAGACAAAGACACAATTATATCGTCGTTACTCTCGGATAACCTTTTCTATGTAGAAATTAATAAAAGACCTTTTGGTGAAATTATAGAAGATAGATATAAACTAATTTATAAGTTAAGCTCAAAATATTTTTTAATTATCATAGTTGCTTATTACGAAAAAGTTATAAAGGTAATCAATGTTATTAAAACAAGTAAAGATATGGAGAAAAAATGGCGAAAGAAAACATTAGGATAGATTATGACAAAGAAGAAGATCTGTTTTCCTTAATTAGAGAAGAAAGTAAAGTTAAATTTAGTTTTAATGTAAGTCTTCCTCAAGGTGATATAATCGTAGACTATGATTTTAATGGTCAGATTGTAGGAATTGAATTCTTTAACGCTTCTTCATACTTCCCACAATTAAAAAATGTTGAAGTTAAAGACATTAAGGCTAGCTTTAGCGTTAGATATGGTCCTAATTGGGCACAGGTTTCTTATATTCTCTATTTGCCAGATGTAGCTCAACCAATTTCTGGATTTATTCCAACACCTTACAATAAAGAGCTTATTCTTAAAGAGAATTAATAAGATAATTAAAAACAATTATTTAAAAAACAAAGAGGGATAATATTCTTATTCAAAAATAACTTGACTTGTAAATCTTTATTGCTGAAAACCATTCTATTTCTTTTATAGATTTTTTGAAATCTTGTTTTAGGTTCTCCAATAATTCAACAAATTTCTTAAATGAGCTAATTTCCACATCAAACTCAAAATCCGCACCGTTAAGAAATTTATCATAATAAACTACATTTGGGTTTCGTAATATCCACATATACAACTCTTCCCTTATCCCAAGATTATTAAGAGTTAGAAGAACTTTGTAGTATTCGTATCCTAATTTTTGAAAATTTATATTTATCTTGTATCCGAGAATAACTTTCTCCTTTTCCAACCTTTTAATTCTGTTCCTAATTGTCTTCGGTGTTAACTTAAATTTCTCTGATAAATCAATTAGAGAAATTCTTGCGTCATTGGCCATTTGTTTTAAGATGTTTACGTCAGTATTATCAACGTCAACATATCTCTTCTTTCCAATCATCTCGACAATTCTTTTTGAAGCGTCGCTTCCTAATAAGTATTCTTTTGTAAAATGATGGTATTCTAATAAAATAGCAATTCTCATTACTTTAACATTTTTCTTTATTTTCTGGTAAAGAGAGTCCCAAATCTCGTAAAATTCTTCTGGAGTTTTTGTTGATATAAATAATACTAAATTGACAATTCCTTCCAATTTTCCAACCAACCATATTTTTTTATTCTTTACAGCTAGATTAATTATCTCTTTTTCTTTTTCTGGTGTTGTATCCTGGAATTTAAGATATATATCATACGTCGTATATCCTAAATGATTTATATTTATTACTCCATTATAATTAAGTATGATTTCCTCTTCTTCAAGTTTTTTAATCCTGCTTATTACAGAATTTTTGCTCAGTTTAATTCTTTTTGCAATCTCGGAGAATGATGCTCTAGCATTTTTATCAAGTTCATATAATATTCTTCTATCCTTAATATCAAGGTTCATAATGAACAAACAAGAATAATTACTTATAAATTTTTCCCTTTTGTATCATATATGAATCAGAGCATCTATAAATCCTCTTTTGTTTTTAAATAATAAGTTTTACAAACGATGAAAAAAAATAAAATTTCCGTTGGGCTTATAGGTTTTGGTTCTGTTGGACAAGGAGTTATTGATTATTATTTTCAAGCATCTGACCCTCTCCTTGATGAAATCGATATTCTTGCAATTGGTGTGAAAGATATTCGTAAAGAGAGAAATATGCCTATCAGTCCAAGTTCAAGACACGTACCTATTCTTACTGGAGATCCTTATGAAAAAATTGTAAATAATCCTCATATAGATATTGTTATTGATGCTGTAGGAGGAAATATTCGTGCCAACAAGGAATCAAGAAAATATATTACTCAATCTTTAGAAAATGGAAAACATGTGGTGAGTTGTAATAAAGCCGTGCTGTGTGATCATCTTGTTCCTCTTACAGAACTTGCAAATAGAAAGAATGTTAATCTAAGATATGAAGCTGCAGTTTGTGGAGGCATTCCAATAATTAGGACACTAGAAGAATATTTTGCACATGATGAAATAATGAAAATATCAGGAATTATTAATGGAACCTCTAATTACATTCTAACTCAAATGCATCAAGGAAAAACATTAGAAGAGGCTCTTCATGAAGCTCAATCTAAAGGTTTTGCTGAAGCAGATCCTACTAATGATGTTGAAGGTATCGACGCCCTTCAAAAATTAGTTCTTCTATCATCATTAGCCTTCCACACAAAGATAAATCCTGATGATGTACTTAGAGAAGGAATTACACAAATTAGTGACAAAGATATCTTTTATTTACAGCGTATGTTAAGCCCTCCTCGTAATGAAGTGTATGCAATCAAATTAATTGGAATGGTTCAGAAAAAGAATGATACTCTTGATTTACGCCTTCATCCTACACAAATTTCTTCACAACATCCTCTTTATGGAACAGATGGTGCAATTAATGCTATTTGCATTCAAGGAAGATACAGCGGCACTCAAGTCTTAAAAGGTCCTGGCGCAGGATCAAGACCAACTGCCTTTGCAGTTATTAATGATATATATGAGATAATTTCACATCTTAAATCAGGCACATTTAGAAATTATTCTAATTTTAATCAACAATACCAAATTGAAAATAATCCTGTGACTTCAGGATATATACGTTCAATTTCTCCTCAAAATATTCCAGGCGTATTTGAATCAAAATGTGGTATACTTAGAAAACATGGAATCAATATCAGTTATCCGTTTAATTTTCCTAAAGAAAATGCTCAAGGCACCGAATCATTAGTCCCAGATATTTTATGTATTGAACCAACTGATGAAAGGACTATTCAAAAAGCAATAAAGGATTTAAAAAAATCTCGTTTTGTAAAGGATTATGGAGAAGTTGTTTATATTCGTGAAGATCCATCATAAAAATAGTATTTTTATTTAATTAACTTATATCTTTTTTTTAAAATCTTCCATAACGAGATAGAAGAAAATATCAAACCTGTTATTAATTCAAATAATTTACCAATAATATTCCAAAGAATATTAAACGATATCGGATATATTCTATAAAAAACAAGAATTATTATAGTTTTTCAAATTCTTGTCTAGTTAAACCAATTTGCTTAAGGATTGCTAGAGTAAGGCCTGGACCGAGATCTTCATTCCCATGAATAGGAATAACTGTTCTTCTAACATCATTATGCTTATATCTAACATGGCTTCCTTTGCCTTGAACTTTCTCAAATACAAGCTTCTCAATTATTTTACACATCTCTTTTCCAGAAATCTTAGGAATTTTTGTCATCCGACTATTTCTACTTTCTCTATGCCTACGAACTTTAAAGGTTTAATTTCAAGACTATCCGCCTCTATACACAATTCAATCATCTTTCTCTATTATCACATTAAATTCCATATTTTAACTAAAGAAGTATTGCTTAAAAATCTTTCTTCAGATAATTTATTTCTCAAATTCTCCCCTTTTCCCCTCATATGATGAATTATAATAAACCGCTCTTTCAAATTCCCTTTTTGCCTCATCATTTCTACCACCTTGTTTCAAAACTTGCGCCAAATTAAAATAATAATCCGCATTTTTACCATTCAAAGATATAGCCTTCTTAAAATATTCTATCGCTTTACCAAAATTCTTTTCATAAACCTCAACTATACCTAAATTATTTAAAGCGGTCTCATTTTCTTTCAACATTACAGAGTGCAATAATAATGGTTTTGCTTCGGAAATTTTTCCTAACTTCATTAATATCATTCCGAGTTCTAAAAAAGAAAGATTAAAATTCTGATTCAAAGATATTGACTTCATTAAATGTTCAATCGCTTCTTTTATTTCTCCAATTGAATGTAATTGTATAGCAATTTGATATTCCTGATAAAAATCATTCCTCAAATTTCTCTTCTCAATTTCTATATATTTTCTATTTCTTTCTTTTTCCCTATCAAACAAACCATAGTGATGAATAGCAATATCACTATCTCCTATAAGGCCTAAACCAACTTCTTCAATAGATTGAATCACTTGTTCATGCACAGAACCGAGAAATTTAATGCAAGAATCATTTTTAAATAACCTCACCATCTTTCTAGGCACATATCCAAATGCTAATTTACTTTCTTCATAAATATCATCCTTGCAAGAGACAAAACCAACATTTCCTATACTATTTACATAATTTCTCTGAATAAGATAATATCCTAAATAAATATCACTTTTTATCAATTCTTTTATTTTATCAAAGTCAAGAGATGAAATAGTTTCGTCATGATCTAAAATTAAAATCCATTCTTTTGTTGCTTTGCTTTTCAGGAAATTCTTTGCATTACTAAAATTATCATCCCATTTATAATCATAAACCATAGCCCCTAATTTTTCTGCTATTTTCTTAGTTTCATCATTAGAACCGGTATCAACAACTATTATCTCGTCCGCAATAGCAGCAGCACTTCCAATACATTTCTCAATTATTTTCTCAGAATTTTTAGTTAATACACATAATGATATCATCTTTATTCAAGAATTCAGAAGTTTATAAAATCAATTAAAGCGTATAATTTTATCTATCAATTAACTTCAAAATCATTGATTCTTCCCTTTTCCTTTCATCTTTATTATGAAAGGACGTAAGATATTTATCCAATGTTACAAAATTACTTCCTTGAGAATCACCAACGTAAACATAATCTCTCCCAATAACTCTATTCAATAATAAAAACTGATTAGTTATCCCATCTGAAGAATAATCGTATCTTCTAACTTCTTCCCTAGATTTAATAAATTCTCTTATTACTGTTCCAGAAACTAATAACATAACCCCAACCCAGAATATATTTTTACTTGGCATTTGTATATTATTTCGAACTTATTAAAATATTTAAAACTTTCTATATGTCAAATATCATAGATCCCACAAATTCCTCAATTTCCTCAAGGCTTTTTTTCTGCATGAGATCAGCTCGCATTTTTGCCGCTCCTTTCACATTCCTTAAGAAGTTAGCACCAATAAATTTAATGCGGGGCAAATCACACACCTCATATTTTTTTGCTAATCTTAGATATTCATCAAACATCTTTATATTTGATGAAAAATCAAAACCTTCTTCTTTTCCAGTCTTTAAATAATTTAAAATTCTCTTAAAAATTAAAGGATCTCCTATAGCAGCTCGAGCTATCATCGCTCCATCGGCAATTTTCAGCATTTCAGTTGTCTGTTTCCCATCAGTAATATCTCCATTTCCAATAACTGGAATTCCTATTTGTTTTTTAACATCAGAAATAAATTTCCAATCAGCAGGAATTTTGTAACTATCATGAGCCAGTCGCGCATGAATTGTTAAGGCATCAGCTCCAGATTTTTCAATTAACTTTGCAATCTTGACAATGTTATTATTTCTAAATCCCAATCTAATCTTGGCTGTTGTTATAAATCCGTTATCTTTCAAAATCTTAATATAAGAAGCAATCTTTTCAGGCTTTTTAAGTAAAAAACTTCCCGATTCATTGTCTAATGTTCGAATAGAAGGGCATCCACAATTAATATCTATCAAATCATAATTTCCAGTTTTCAATATGGGAATAACTGTTCTAAATTCGCTAACTTTCGGTCCGGTTATCTGTATTCCAATAGGTCTATCATCAGCACATGTTTTCATTAGTCTTCTTGTCTTTTCATTCTCATGTAATATCGCTCCAACATTAAGCATCTCTGTATATGCCAATGCTGCTCCAGCTTTCCTGCATATCAACCTATAAGGCAAATCTGTCACATCCACCATTGGTGCCAACAACAACGGATTCTTTAATTTTATGTTCCCTATTTTGAATGATTTCATGAACCACAATATGATTTTCACCTTAATAATCCTTCTTAACATAGTATTAATTAAATTATTCCTTCTTCACTTTATTATCTAGGATTACCACTATTTATTTAAACTAAGTTTTTTTCATGTATTTTCATGACAACAAATGACCAAACACAAGGACAAGAAATTAAACCAGAATACCAATGTGCATTAAACTTTGTTAGAGTAGTTTTAGAAAATCCAGAATTTAGAGTAAAAAATAATGATTATACAATGTTATATAATAAAGTAAGTGAAGAACTTTCTATTTTTATGCCACAAGTGGCAGAAATAATTAATCTCGGATTTGGTTTGAAAGATGGACAACGTCACTCTAATAGAGATATTCATAAACACATTGGTATTTCGCCTGCTAGGATTGGGCATATAATTCATTTAGCAATAAAAAAATTAAGGAAACCTGTAAGTGTAGATAGATTAAAAACTTTAGTAATTGAAGAAGAAAGAGAACATAATTTTATGGAAAAATCACAATTTGAAAGATACTTTAAAGCTCAAAGAGACATATATAATACTTTTCATGTTCTTGATAACGCTCAAAGACAGGAGTTTATAGGGAGATTAGAATCTTTACTTTTAGAATTTCCAATTAAATTTAGCCAAGATATTCCCAAAAGCGAAGCAGAATTACAAAAAGAAGATCTAATAAGATTATTGAACAAGTCAATAAATGAAATAAAATGGAGTGTTCGAGTTGCTAATGTTTTTGCTAATGAGGATTTAACAAAAATTTATCAAGTTGCAATGAAATCTGAAAGAAATTTATTAAATTATAGATGTTTTGGAAAAAAATCTTTAATTGAAGTGAGAGAAAAATTAGCTAATCTGGGATTAACAACTGAAATGACCTTTGATCCTTCTCTTATTGAACAATCTGATTATTCACAACATTAATAAATCGGATTCATCGCTCTATAAACTTCAACTTTCCAAAAACCTCTGCTACCTTTTCTCTCAATTGGCTCATAAACTTTATGTTTTGACTTGTCTATAATTACAAGCTGTTCCTGTTTGAGGGGAATATTCCTATCTGCAATTTTCTCAAGAGAACTATAATTCTCTCTGGCGATATTAATTATCTTTTTTCCATCAGAAAAATTCACCACAATAGGAAAATAAATCCTCGCATTACTATTTCTTTGATAAAGAAAATGCTTTGCATCCCTTAAAAATGGAATTATGTTTTCAGTTCCATCTTCTCCTCCCCTAGGAACATTTTCTGGATACCATCCAAGTTCGACTCCAATATCATTCATCCCAGAAACATCAGAAACAACAAAATCTACTTTTAAATCAGGAAATTCATATCTTATTGGATCAAATAAACTACCTTGCAAAACACTGACTTTTTGATCAAGACCATGTGCTTTTAAATTTCTTGCCTGCAAATCACATTGTAATTGCAATATTTCAACTGTATATAAATGCTTTAGTGGTCTTCTACCTAGAATAATACTGCCTACACCAATTCCTGCACCTATTTCAATTCCAACATCTCCATCATTAACTTCAACAGAACCGTAAACAGTTTCTGTAGTCTGATTTGGAGGAAATGTCTTCCCAGGAATTGTAATTAAATCAATTACCTCTCCGCCAAATCTGTACTTCTCCATTAAAAGTCCATCTTCCATGTAAATTCTAATTTTAAAGAGTATAAATAAATTTCGTTATTATCAAAATACTAATAATTTATAAAAATATGGAGCTTTCTACCCTACATGTTAAAATGATTTTTAGTAAAACGAAAAGTTTAAAATTGTTTCAAATATCTTTCAAGATCAGTTAGAAAATAAGTTATTTTTTTCTTATCTTTTGTAGGATACATCCTAAAATAGTAGGCCTTATGAATAATATTATTTTTTCTCTTAATATATTTATTCAAACCTTTCCAGGTTCTAGGAGGATTTTTGCCCAGTAATACTTGTTCAGAATAACATATCCAAAAAACTTGTTTTATTAATTGTTGAAATCCATATTCGCCTTTTTTGTAAAGAGGTAGAGTTTTGAATTTTAGCATGTTTATCTCATCTTTAAACATCTTGTCCCAAGGCCTTATGTAATAATCAGTTTTTAGCAATCTTTTTCCATATACTAATTTGTAATGATCTAAATCTCGAAGCATTGTATCTGCTCTACCCCAAGATCTATTTTTTTGTTTTAGTTCCGTATATGAAATTGGCAATATTTCAGAAGGTCTTAACGTATCTTTATTTTTATCTCTTATCAATTTTAGTCGATTCATTTCCTTTTTGTTTTTAACAATTGGCAAAATATCAACATCACTTTTCTTCCTTAATTCACGAGTTACAAAACTTCCTTTAATATAAATAGAAATAAGATCATTTTTATAAACATTATTAATTATAAAATCTATTGCGCTCTTTACTGATTTTATGGCTCTTTTCTCAATAGAAGTTTTATTTCGCCAATTCTTCCAGAAATCATCTATCATTACTATAGAGACGAAAGTAACTTTATTAATTTATCCAATTCACTTTATAACAAAAAGCATTGTGTTTCCGATCTTATTATTCCTTTTTAAAAGACATTTCTTCAAACGCTTTTTTAATTCTTACAAAATCCCTCAATGTCTTTTGAGCAAAGCCAGTCCCTTCATAAATAAAACCTGTGTAAGTCTGATATATATTTGCACCATTTATATAAGCATCAAACATATCTCCTCCAGAGCTTATACCTCCCACACCTATAATTGGTTTTTTTGTTAATTGCCTTGTTGAATTAATCAAATTTAGTGATATTTCCCTAATTAATTTCCCACTCAATCCTCCTTTCCCATATTTAGGATGATTTATTCCTTTTGTGTTACCGCAAACATAACCATCAACTCTGTCATCAGCAACGTTAACTATTCCAATTAATTGTTCTTTAGTCAATGTTGGAGATATTTTAACAAGTAATGGCTTTCCTTTTCCTGTTTCAAGAACTGCACTTAATAATTCATCCAATGGTCCTGGTTCCTCGAATGTCTTCCCTTCTTTAGTGTTAGGGCAACTTAGATTCAATACGGTGTAAATCCCAAAACTCTTAAGCAATTTATAGGAAGAGACAACATCTACAATAGCCCTATCCCCGACAATAATAGGATTATGCGTTTTTGCAATATTTATACCGAAATAAGGATGTTTAATCTTCTTGATTCTCTCAACATTTTCTTCAGCAGGATCTCCATTTAAACCCATTCTGTTCAATAAACTCCTGTCTCTTCTCAATCTAAATAATCTCGGATCAGGATTCCCCTCCCCTCCTAAATTAGTAAAGCTTCCCAGTTCAATAAATCCAAAACCATAATCTAATATTTCATCTGCTACTTCAACATACTTATCAAAACCTGCTGCTATTCCAAGAGGATTATCAAGTTCAACTCCAAAGAGACTTGTTTTCAGTTCCTTTGGTGCATATCTGCCTGGAGCATTGATTTTATTTTGAATAGCCCAAATTCCTATTTTATGAGCCCTCTCTGGAGGCAATCTAAGTAATAAAGAATGTACAATATTTTCTCCTATCATTCTATTCTCCACCCTATTTTTTCTTCTATAACATTAATCATTT
The DNA here is from genome assembly GCA_016186375.1 of Candidatus Pacearchaeota archaeon. Classification (GTDB taxonomy): domain Archaea; phylum Nanobdellota; class Nanobdellia; order Pacearchaeales; family GW2011-AR1; genus VGKP01. The sequence continues at coordinate 2,825 of JACPLS010000010.1, read as the reverse complement.
TATTTGTTCCTCAATTTTTGCAATGCACTTTGACTATATAAAACTCCTTCAACAACAACTCCTTCAATAGTATTAGAAAAATTAAAATTCTCATAGGGGGTCCATCCACATCTACTTAAAATCTCACTATTATTAAAACGAGACTTTTTTCCAAGAGTGATTAAAGTTAATGAGGCTTCGTAACCTTTTTCCAGTTTTCCTTTTTTTAAACCTAGTTCTTTTTCTAAAATGCTCCCGGGTGTTATTGATCTTTTCCATACAAAATCTTGTAATGTGATATTTCCCTGAGTTAATTGTTCAAGATATAATTGCCCTTCTGTACTAGCTTGGGGCATTCCGGATATTCCAGTTTCATTCTCATCAGTAGTGTGGGGTGCATGATCTGATACATAAATGTCTATATAATTCTGTTTTAATATTAGTGCAAGTCTATCTGTATAACTTCTTAAAGGTGGATTTTGTTGTCCCCAAACTAAAGGCAAACCTGTTACTTTTTCAAATATCTCATAATCTATCGTTAATGATTGTGGGGTAACCTCGCAACTTGTTGATACTCCTTTTGATTTATATTCCATAACGATATCAACTTCTTCAGTACTTGAAATATGAGCGACATGAGCATGAAAATCATATTCCCTTGCTGCTTCCAGAAAAATCCTTACTGCGTTAATCGCGGCCATTTTTGGTCTCTGCATATGATGAGGTATATTTTTATCCTTAACCATATCAGCAATAGTTTCACAATGAGCAGTAACCCATCTTCTTTTTTCACTTCCGCTTTTTCTCCCATAATTCATTAATGTTATTTTAACTTCCTCATCATTTGGAAAATTTGTTGGCCCAAAAGTATTCCAAAGAAGTTTATACATTGCATTATCAATCAAAGGAGAACTCCCTGGTTCAATTAAAGCGTACATAGATAGAGGAATTATGGGCTTTTTTCTATGTGAAAGTTCATTATTAATCCAAAAAAGTTGCTTTTGATAATCATCGAGAGTTATAATTTTCTTACACAAATTAGGCATACACATCGCATGTGTAGTTCCTCCCTGTGCCAGAGCAAGGCTTAAAGTGTATGAATCTTCTTTATACGTCTGATCTCCTTGTTCTCCAGGAAAAATATCAAATACGTCTCTTCCATGAACATGCAAATCAATTCCTCCTGGTAAAATCAAAACATCATCAGGTAGGTCGAGTACGTCTTCTAAACCCCTATCATCATTAAATTCCTTAATTTGTCCATCTTGAAATAAAATAGTCTTTTTTAATGGGTGTAGATATTTAAAACCATCATAAATAATTCCTCGTATTCCTTGTAATTTTAATGGTTCATTTATTTCATTAATATTTGAATTATTGCTGCTTGACATTATTCTGCTTCTCTTTCGTATTATTCTAACTCTCTCCTTTAAAAAACTAATTTACCACTCAATTAAGATAAAAATCACTACTCAATCAAAAGAAAAATCAGAAAGAAAGTTTATATATCTAAAAAATATCAAGAATTTATGACCGAATCTATCGATGATTTAGTTAAAAGAATTGTTGAAAAGTTACAACGCCTCCCACCTGATAAATGGAAAGAAAAAGGAGAAGCAGATAGAGGAATTTTTGGATCATTTTATATTGAATTATTGCCATTTTATATAGATATATACAAACCTGAAAAAAAAGGAAATGCAAAATTAGAAATATCATACGTAAATTATGATACAAGTAATCCAATGGTATCTAAAAGCGGCCCAGAAATAGAAGGATTATATCAAAAATTATCATCGAACAGGGAAGAGATGATTAAAATTGAAGGTTTACAAAATCTTGAAAATCTTTTAGATGATCTCAAATAATATTTCAATCAAACAATTTATATATCTCTATTACCTTAATAATACATGGAAAAAGACATAGACAGAATAGCAAAAACCTCTGACACAGACATTGTAATAAGAATAGACGATTTCGGAGGGAGAAAAGGCTTAACTATCAGAGAATATGTAAAGTCAGAACGTTATACGGGATTTACAAAATCTGGTCTCCGCGTTCCGGCTGACAAATTCAATATTTTTAAGAAAATAATTAATTCGATTGATGAAAAAGATCTTGAAGAACAACCACAATCAACACAAACCAACAATTCAAGATCACAATCCATTTTAAAAGATGAATTAGAAGAAAAAGAGATGTAACTACATCTTTAAAAAATGGTAAAAAAATATGTCGTCTCGGACTCTCATAACTTCAATAATTCCAACATTTCAAATATTCTAAATAATTCTAATGATATCTTAAAAGCCTTTGATTTAAGAGGTTGGTACTTATATCACGCAAATATAGACAAGAGAAATCTTTTTGATGTTATTAGTGAAGGTCCAGGAAGACAAATAATAATCTACAATAAAACATATATGGATCATTACCTAGTTCTTCCAAAAACAGAAAGGCCAGATCATGCGATAAAGGTTCTCTTAGATATCCAAGAAATGGAGAAAATGCACAGAGTAAAAATGGAGCCCATTATAACAACAGAGGGTAAAAATATCCCATTTGAGAGGATACTCTTTAGAAAAGATATTATCACTCTAATCTCAAAAAGTGAAGGAAGAACTGAAGTAAATCATTTACCTTATGATAATTTTGTCCCTTTAATTCTTTACAGTTTATACCCTGATTTAAGTAGCTAAATCATCTCTCTGTTAAATAAATTGTCCTTCTATCAATATCTTTGATTAAGGCAAATCTACCAAATTTAGAATCTGAAGGAGATTTAAGTAGATATTCTTGTCCTATTCTCTTAATTGTTTCTTCTAAATTCCTAACTCTAAATC
>JACPLS010000047.1 GCA_016186375.1 Candidatus Pacearchaeota archaeon | reverse complement strand
TAGTTGATTTTTGGACTGTAGATAAGAATTTAGCAAATAAAGTTCAAGAACACTTTAAGATTATTGGTGATGAAGAATTTTTAGGTGAAAGGGAATATGTTTATTCTTTACTGGGAATTCCTGAAAAAGAAGTTATTTTATTTTTGAAAGAACAAGAAGAAAGTTTCCCTTTTTCTAAATATTGTATAAGAAAAAGTGGAGGAAGAAGAGAAGGGGCATTTATCAGAATAAGGGCATTTTGGAATGGTGCACAGAGAACAATAACTGAATCGAATGAATTAAAAGAATATTTATCAAATGAGGAAAACTGGCTTTATGGAAGTGATAATTAAATATAAAATAGATATTATATAATTTATAGACTACATTGAATTACCCCTATTCTGACAATAACCAAATTATTACAGCTTTAATCTTATTTATTCATAATATTAATTTATCTTCGGTATTCTGGTTAGAAGATGCATTTTTTGAGATATTTTACTATGTGAATATTTACTTAAAAAGAGGGTTTTTCAAAACCCCCTATAGATTATTGCTTTAAAAATGTCTAGGTTGACATTGTATTATTTTCTTTTTCTATATCTATTATATATGGATAATTATCTTGAAGTCCAATTAATCCTAGTTTAACACATGGGAAATATGCTGTAGTATTTATGGGAATTGTTTGAGAAGTATTATTTGAACTTGTTCCATTTACTATTGGTTGCTTAATGGAATAGAGGTTTTTGCAATCTAAAATAATATTATTTATATCGGAGGCAAGATTGTCTGAGATTAAATCTTGTTGGGAATATTTTGTTGTATTAAGGTTCATAGCTTTTAATTCAGCAATACATATCTTTTGGCAAATTTGATCTGGCAGAAAGACAGTTGTATTCTGAGACTTTGAAGGTAGTAAGGGGCAGCTAAATTGACAAAGTATGCTATCATATAGTGCTTTTTTGTATAAATTGATATCTGATACTTTATTTTTCTCAGGGAGATATTTTAAGCTATAGAAGAGAAAAAAAGCGGCGATAATTAGAATTAGTAAACCATACAATAAAGTTTTCTTAGATATTTGTATAGACTCTTTTTTTTCTGCAGGAATATTTTTATGATGATCATGATTTATATTTTTTATCATTAACTTTTCTGAAAAATGTAATATTTAAACTTTGTGAAAGACCTTTCACTTTTCTTTTGAGTGAAAAAATGATAAACGAGATTGTTACTACCCTAACTCTTTAACTAAAAATGTGTAATGCAGTATAATTTTCTTTTAAAAGATATAAATGTATGTTTTCTAGGGAAATAAAATATATGATAGTTATTGCAGGAAAATGGGTGAAAAAAGGTAATTTTTATATTGGAATATTAATTGGCATTATATTCGGATTTTTTGGAAGAATATTTTCTAATTCATTATTTGACCTTGTATATGTTACTATAAAAAATACAATGTTACTTTTTGTTTTTTCGCTTTTAGGAATAATTTTTCTTCTTATGATATTGTGGAGACAGATACCTGATCTATATAATATAAAGTAATCATATTCAAAATTTTTTTAATTGCAGATAGCAAAAGAAACTACTAGATTCTTAGCACTAAAAGTTTTTCCTTTAATCTCAACAAGTTCTTTTTGAGTGAAATATTTAATAGTTGCATTTTCTGCAATAATTCCTCTTTGACTGAAGCGCAAAGTTCCGGATGTTTCAAGAGAAATCAGAGTATTGCCTACTCTTGTTGCGTTCAATACATCAAATGAATATGATATTCTGTTTCTTCCTTCTTGGGAAGTAAAGAATCCCTTACCATTTTTTGCTCCTTTACTTGGTATAAAGACATTAAGTCTGTTGTTAGAATCAAGATTCGAATTATTAAATATTGAGGAACCCTCTTTCGCACGTATAGAACAACCTCCGATTTTACTTATTTCATTTCCTGATGACCTTCTTAAAAGTTTGAATGATGTATGAGTGCTTTCAAAAAAGTTTGTATCGGTTTTTGCAAATAATTTAGATGTATAATTTCCTTCTGAGAATAAATTTGTGGTAAGTTTGATCTTAAATTTCAATAAGCTATTTGGACCTGCATATCCATAGCCATACCCGAAATTGATAGACAAGTTTTCTAAAAGTTCAATATCTAAAAGTGGACAAGCTGTAACTAGAGTGCCATTAGGAAGAAAAGAACAAGAGAGGTTTTTTGGCCCAGTAATATTTAACATTAAAAAATTTATATTTTGTGTTTCATCACTCCCTGTTGATGCTGTAACATTAAAGAAAATTTTGTCACCGATAAATGCTATAGGATTAATAGCAGAAATATTTAATAGAAATGCTTGAACAGGACCAAGCATGATTAAAAATAAGACAATTCCGACAGATATAATTATCGAAACTACACGAGTTTTTTGCACACCCATTTTTTTCTAATGAGTTTTTAAGGGGGATTTAATATATAAATTAGGGTTATTGGTTTATAGTGGTAAAAACATAGAGAAAATTTAATTTTTGCCTATAATCACAATATAGTTTAAAAATCCTAGATTATTGGTTCGAAATGGAATTAATTAAGAAAATATTTGAAAACTCTAAATCTTGTACCGCAATAAAGAGTTTATTTGATGATGAAAATAATAAGAAATTGATTTTAAGGCAAGCGGCTATAGAATTGGGGGATTATGCTGGATGCCTATGGAAATATCCCTATGAGCAGATAATGGCCATAACTCTCCAAGCAAAATTTGCAGATGATGAAGAAGCTATAACTGTAACAGGATTTATAAAAACTCATATGAGAAATCCAAAAAACTTGTTTCCTAAAGTTTGTGAATATGAAGGATTAGCTCTTGCTTCCAGGTGTCTTATTTCTCTTGGTTTTTTCAAAGAGCATATGGAAAAAATGACTCGAATAAGAGCCTTGCCGCCGCCTTCATTTTATGATAGAAGCTGGAATATACTCTTTTTTTAAATGTGGGTATGAAAGTCTTTCAAATAATTTTTGTAACTAGGAAGAATTTTTACAGAATAAATTCGCCATATCTTTAAGACCTAGATTTTATTAATTAAATTTTACTGTGAATAAAATGAATTTTAAGATAATTTTCTTCTAAATTCATATGTTTTCTGAATTTATCTATGAGCATTCTTCCATCAGTATTTAGGGAAACTAGAATCTTATTGACATCTCCTTCAGATATTGATCCGGAAATAATTCTCCAATGGCCTCTTAACTGTCTGTGTTGTTCAATAATCATCTTCTCCACAGGAAAATCGCTATTTGGGTTGAATATATCTTCTTCTTTTCTTTCATGTTCATTCCAGATAGAATTTAGCTTTGTTAAACAAAAGATTAGATAGGGTATAGGAATATTATTTTCCATATGTTGCTCTATATTTTTGAGGAGAAGTTCAATTTTCGCATGCTCTTTTTTAATATCTGAAATCGTTGGCATGTTTAATAACAAATATTAAAGAAAATGATACGTTATAAAGTTTAGTAATCACTTATAAGGGAATTTGTTAATTATTTTCTAGGTTTCTTATGAAAAAATATGAGGTTTATTTACTTAATAAACTTCCTATTAAAGCATTCAATACAAACTATAAATTATAATTATCTTCAGAGTTTTTAGGAGATATAATACATTCATAATTTTTATTTTTATCCCTTTCTTTTAAGTCTATTTTGTGTTCCATAATTTCCTACAATTAAATCTTAATATTTAATAAATTTTTCATTAAGAAATAAAAAGAGAAAATTACTAAGTTAATAAAAAATAAAAAATAAAAATTTAAACTTAGTAGTAACTTTCTCCGAATTCTTTTTCCTTTTCAGGTTTCCTTGTCAGCAACACTATAAGGACAACAAGCAACACAACAAATACTATTGCAAGAACAACAGTTAATAATACTGTTGTATTAGTTCCTCCTGCAACGATTGTTGATGCGGACTTATTTCCGTCAACGTTAGCAGTAAAGCTTTCTTTTGCAACAGACTCTCCGTCAGAGTTTACATTAACTGCAAATGTATATTCTCCAGCTTTTAATGCGGAAGTTTCTACTTTTACAGATCTGCTAGACCCTGCTGGGACAACTACAATCGGCTCTTCAACACTGACATCGAGATTCTTGTCAGATGTTTCAACAACCAATTCATAGATGCTTAACTTATTGCCAGCGTTTACTAAAGTAATGCTATAACTGCCTTTTTCTCCAACAGCAAAATTCTTTTCTTTAACAGCTGATACGACTCGGCTCTCTTGTCCTGAGCCAACTACGTTCACTTTCTTTGTTAAAGTTGTGCTGGAATCATCGTTGTAAGCTTCAAACTCAACAACATATGTTCCTGGTTTTGCAGTGCTAGGGATTCGAAGGAACAGCCTTCTTTCAGCTGCATCTTCTTTTTCAGGGTTATTGTTTCCACCCTGATCAACTGGTGAAAGGTCTCCGAAATAAGCTCTTTCTTCAACACCTAATGCAGGTATTTTTGCCCTTACAAAAGTGTCTTCAGAAAACTCAAGACCTCTGTTCTTCAACACTATATCTAAAGCAAGCATTTCTCCTGCTTTGACTTCTGTGTCAGTTACAACATCAAGAATCTCTACAAGATAGGATTCTCTTTGTGCTGCAAGAGCAACTTCTTTTTCAACAGACTCGCCCTTGCTCTCAACAGAAACTTTTAATTTCAAGTTTTCTCTAGGGTCTAAATCGAAAGGTACTGAAACTGAGATAACCCAATTATATGTACTTCCGTTAAAAACCTTAAATCTGTTTGAAGAAACAGCATATTCTCTTTCACCAGATATCCAAGCCTTCACTCTAACATCAGAGATATCTTCAGATGCTATAAAGGTTATTTCTACTGGCAAATTCTGTCCAGCGAAAGATGCAATATTGACTCCGCTTCCGGTGTCAACACCGTTTACCTCAACGTCTGTGATGGTCCCTAATGGAGGTACAAAAGTACCGTTTGCATATGCACCAGCAACAAAAAACATTGCTATAGCAAATACTGCTGCCACAAGTGAAACCATAAATGTTTTGGATTCCATGGTTTATGTATAAATTTAGTTAAACATCCAACTAAAAGACTCTTTATAAACTTTTTGGTGATAACATTTTAACAACCATTCTAAAGTAACAAAAAGGTTTAAATAGTATAGCAAGGTATACCTTTATGCGTCAGGAAATTACAACTATAAAACTAAGCAAAAAGACAAAGGATCGAATAGAACATTTGCGTTCCTATAAAAGAGAAAGTTACGAGGATATTCTTGAAAAAATGCTCGATGTATTAAATATTTGCAGGTTTGAGCCCGGCAAGGCTCAAGGACGCCTTGAACAGATTGAGAGGGAAAGGAAAAACAATATTAAATCTTTTAATGAGAGGAACACAAAAAATATTTCGGAAAGACCAAGGGAAAAGTCTTATGTTAATAATGGTAAATTCACTTCGAAATTTACAGAAAAACTTCGTGCTTTCAAAGGAACAAAATTAAACATTTAGGAGAATAACAAGGTATACTTAGAAAATGACTTTGAAAATAAATTCACCAGGAAATTTAGTGCACACAACGCCTTTGAGAAATCTGGAAAATATAATAAAATAAGGGTTGGTTTCTCAATATCACACTTGGATATTTATTCATTGTATTTCCCTCAAAATCTTTAATCCTTCAATACTATCATCAATCATTGTGGGAGATTCATTAATTATTCTAATTTCTTTGTCTTTTGGTAGATTTTTTAATAATTCTCTCCACTCTTGCTTTTCTGTTGTTCTGTGTGATTTTTCACCTTTTTCACCATAAATAATTCCCGAGAAATGAACATGCCAATCTTTCTGAGGAAATAATAATTCTATTTTTTGATATTCAATTTTCTTTTCTCTTGCGAGAATATGTGCAAAATCAATACAAAAAGAACATCCAGTTTCTTTTATTAGACGAGATATTTCATAAATTGAACCAAATACATTAACCTTTCCCATGGTCTCTGGAGCTATTTTAATCTTCCAATTTTTTTTATTAATTAACCTAAGCATATCATTTATTCCATCTTTTATTGTAATATAGGTTTGTTCCTTATTTTCTTCTGTTTTACCTCCATTAGTGTAATATCCTGGATGAAAAACAACTATCTTTGCACCTAAAATTTCACCAATTTCACAACACTTTATAATACGTATTTTTGTTGCTTCTATTTTTTCTTTCTCTAGTGAATTTAAGTTCACAAAGTAAGGAGCATGAATGCTTAAATCTATTCCTAGTTCTTTGGCTTTGTTTCCAATAAGAACGGCTTCATTTCAAGAAAACATTTTATTCCCTTCAATGTGAGTATCGATTTCTCTATAACTTTTACTCTTTTCATACCTATCTAATAGATAGGTTAAGTATTTAAGCTTTGTGGATTAATTTAATAGTTTGAACACTCATGCGGAGATACTGATTATAATTTCAATTATATTTCGAGTTTGAATTCTAGATTAAAACTATGTCCTTGAAAATGGACTTTGCAATGAAAGTCAGAGGAATTGTATTCTGTAGTAATAACTCCTCCTTTTATTGAAGAAGGCAGGGCCGTAACAGTTCTAGCCAATCGATTATCAACATTTAATACATAATCACCTTTTAAACGTAATATCTCATTATGGTTTTGATAATCAGCTTCTGATATAGGACTATAATTCATAAATTCTTCTATTGAACAAAATAATTCAATATTAAGACCGCGGCTTCTAATCTGATCAAGAAGATTTTTTTGTTCTCTGCCCTTTCGCCATTTAGCTCTATGTTTAACAATCCAATCAGTTAACGCTCTCTCAAAACCAATATCAAATCCTGCTTTTTCTGACTCGATAAATCTATGTTTAATAACTTCCTCTCTTTCTGCCTGAAATTCCCTATAGAGGGAAGAAGTATTTAGGAGATCTTCTATATTATATTGGGCCTCAGTTTCCATATAATTTTATACTTTTGTTTATATTTAAGTTTTTCCTTATCTTAAAAATTATATCTGAAAACTAATGTTGCTTCATTCCGTTCATCTAATATACCTTTATCAAGCCAAAGTTCTGTATGCCATTTTTTAGAATAGGTATATCGTATAATACCTCGCGATGTTAACTTATAAGAAATATCCTGATTATTACCATATTTTATATTACCTAAAAAACCTCCCCCAATCTTGATTTTCCTCTGTATTTGATGACCTGCTGCAATGCCAATGAAAATATCATCAGCTGCATCTTTCTCTGTGCGAATATAATCAAGTGATGCATCAACTTCACTCTTATAAGAATGAGAGAGGTATGTTGCGCCAATGCTGAACCTTAAGTCAGTTCTTCCATTGCCTAATGATGGATTTTTTGTAAAATCTCCTGTGGGAAATTGTATACCTATAGCGGAGAGATAATGAAAACTACCTAAGTTATTTGTCAAAGTACCTCTTGGACCTACACCTATTCCTAAATCACCAAATCCCTCGCTATTTCTTTTTCCATTATCAATCATTTTATAGGGGATAAAAACATAACCAAAAATACCGATTCTGACACCATCCCAATATCTAATGCT
>JACPLS010000051.1 GCA_016186375.1 Candidatus Pacearchaeota archaeon | reverse complement strand
TAAAACCTATAACTGTATTACTCCAGAATTTTACATTGGTAACATCATAATTTTCCACTTCTATTACTAATCCGTTTGTCGCTTCTCCCCCATTATAAATAATTACATTCCCCCAAACAGATGCGTTAGTTATTATACTATGAACTGCATCAATATCAATTCCTTGATAAAAACCAATAATTTCATTTTGGAATACTCTTACATTATCACCATATGTAACAATTCCATCTGGATGAGTGGTATCTTTGCTTGTTGCTGTAAGAACAACCCTATTTCCGTAAAAGTCAACCCCACACCCCTTTCCACAAACAAGACCATCAGTGTGGGCTACTTCTACATCATTGTATCTTATGGTATTTGATCCAATAGCACTACCAAGCAAACTAGAAATTTGTATACCTGCCGCCCCAAGCCCATTACGTACGATATTATGCTCGAAAATAATATAATTATTATTTGCTATATCGCCATTTGCCCTTGCAGTAATACCATAACCAAGAAAATTATCAACATAGAGATATCGAACTGTAAGATAAATTGTTTCAATACCAATAACACCAAAATCTGCAACATTTTGTATTTTGATTTTTCTCGCAAGACTACTATCAGATCCATCAATAGTAATATAGTTCTTTCCCTTGTATGATATTCCATCTCTTGTATTACTCCCGCCATCAATAATCACAGTTCCAGAATGCGCTGAACTCGGATTTGCTTCTGCTGCTCCAGGTCGAATATAAATTGGTTTTCCTACACTTCCACTAGCGCCAATTTTCAAAGTCTCTGAATAAGTCTTGCTTGTCGTTCCTCCTGATATGTATAGTGTATCTCCAGCACTTATCTTCGTCCACTCTATGTTCGCAAAATTCTTCCATGCTTTACTCCATGATGTTCCATCTCCAGAGCTTCCCACAGAGTTATCAACATACCATGAAATTCCACTAGCTTGCTGTACATTAAACGTCGCTGTCACGCTCTTCGCTGCATTCATTGTAACTGTACATGTTGACCCTGTTCCAGAACATGCACCTCCCCATCCTGAAAATGTTGATCCTGAAGAAGCAGTTGCTGTTAGTGTTACCGATGTCCCAGAATTATAACTTTCACTGCAATCACTCCCGCAGTTAATTCCTGTTCCTGCAACTATTCCGCTTCCTGAAGTTGTAACGGTAAGAGTGTATTGCTGTACTGAAATTGGCAAACTACATAACGCTGTTGTTCCTCCACTTATGCCTTGACAATTCCATAGATATTGTGTTCCTGAATCAGCAATATCACTTAATATTCCTGTTGTGCAAGTGTTTAATATTCCCCCACAAATTCCATTAACAACACCCGGTGTCCCGCCATATTCGTACGCTCCAATATCCCATGCACTTCCATATGGTCGCGTTGCCCTAAGTTTATCCGTTGTAAATATTTCAGACAAACTCACACCAGTATTAACTGTCGCTCCAGTATTCTTCGTCGGTGCATAATTATTTGCAGCAGTATAACCCTCTGTTGTAGCTGTTGCAGAAGACATTATAATATTATTACTTGCTGTTTGATTAGTAATACAAGCACCTGAATTATAAATCAGTTCACTTCCTTCAATTAATTGATTATTACGAATATCTAATAGGCCTAAACAACCATTACCTGACGAAGAATAGCTCTGTACACGAACAATATTACTATATTCAAAAGTATTACTATAAATTTTTACCTGTTGTTGACTTCCGTCTGGAACATATGCTCCGTCAACAGTAATTCCATCATGTAAATTATATAATACATTATTGTAAATTAACCATGAAGCTGACTGATCCGCTCCCCCCCATAAATATATCCCTGTTGATGCCTCTGTATTTTTAAGAAGATTATTATAAACTCTACCAGGTCTATTGAAGAATATAGCATTCTCATGACCTGGCCCGCTGCTATCAGCTGTATCGTGAATATAATTGTCATGAATTAACTTACCACCTTTTATGGCGTTTGGAACTTCATATATTTCATTACCATATATATCTCCAACTGCATCTATAGCCCCTCCTGTTCTTGCTGAAATTCCTGTTTGTGTTAAAATATTATTTCTTATCGTTATTGATGTGGATTCGCTACTTATACCTCCTCCTTCCCCATTATCTGCACTTGGATTGGTCTGTGTCCAATCACGAATATATGAATTTTCAATAATTACTCCGTTGGAAGCTTGAATCACACGAATGTTAACAGGATTCCATGACCCGCTAGGAACAATGTGCCTCTTCAACTCTAAATTATCAACAGTAATATAACTTGCTTCTATCAAAATACCACTTAATGCATTACCTCCTGCATCAGAAGGAGCAACTAAGTTATTTTCAAAATCAAAAACCGGTCTGCTCCAAGAACTTCCAGAATACCATGTCTTATCTACACCATAATAATCTCTATTCGAATCAGATGATCCTCCCTGACTAATTCGCATCTGAAAAGCTGAATTTGGCCATATCACTCCCCCTCTAAAAATAAATTGATCCCCCGCTTTATGAGTATAGCTTCCGCTATATCCTTTCATAAAAGGGTGCCTTTTCCAAGGAGAACTTTTACTGGTGCCAGAGTTAGAGTCACTACCGCTACTCCAATCAATAAAGTAAATTGTCCCTGTTCCCAATGGAGCATATCCAGTAATAGAAATTTCACCCTTACCAACAGAAATATCTTCACCTATAATCACTCCTCCAAAAACAACGTTTCCTCTCATTGAAATTCTCTCATAAATAACTGCAGCTAAAAACAAAAGCAATAGTGCACAAACAATTAAAACAATAATGATCTTTAATTTTCGCCTAAAACTTTTTCTTATCTCTTTTCTATTGCCTCTCTTCAAAATACTCATAATTCCCTTACTTAAATAAAGTATATAAACATTTTTACCATTTAGGTGTTCTTCATTCTGGCATAAAATAACTCTATTATCCTTCTTTCTTTCTTAGATTCATAAACTTCTCGTGCATAATTTCAACATTTTCCTCGCAAACAAAATCATGTTGCCTAAATCCTCCGCCAAATGTCTTAGGTATATGTAATAGTTCATGAATTATTACTTTATCTTGCTCATCTATGGGTAATTTTTCAAATCTCTCAAGAAATTCGATAGTATAAAATGCTTCTGTTCCCATAGCTTTTTGCATTAATTTTCCTATAGTATGGCATCTGGCTAGAGTTCTCTTAGTGCTGCTCCCCTTGCTCCTAAAGCACTTTACTCTAGTCAATTCAATGTGGCTCATTTGCAAAGCTATAACAATTTCTTCCATCCTTACCTGCAAATCTGGTGCAAATTCATATCTCATTTTAATGTCTTAGGCTTCTAATGAATATCAAATATCCAGTTCTTATTTTTATCAACTCCGATGAATTCAATTCTCTGTGCTGGAGTTCCTAAATGTCTAGACAATAGTTCTCTTACTATAGTCTTTGTGTCAGAATCTTCTTCAAAAGATAAATAAAGCAAATATCTTCCATCTCCAAACTTTTCAAACTTCTCTTTTGAAGCTCCAAACCTAATTTTTATAATTACTTTCATTTTCCCAATCTCATTACATAATTCATATTATTGTAAAATCACTAGTATTTATATTTTTAATCATTTCTATGAAATTTCAATAATTTTTTTCCTAGAAAGAGGATTTTTTATCTTGATGTTTTTATAAGAAATTCCAAAATATCTAGCCATTATCTTTAAAATAGCCTTATTAGCTTTCCCCTTTTCTCGATGTTCCATTACCCAAATTCGATAATTCATTTCATCAATCTTTTCAATCCTTTGTTGACTTGAACTTGCCTTTACTTCTAAAAATATAATTTTTCCCATAGTCCTATTTCTTATTTCCTTATTTATTAATACTTCCCTATAAATTAAGAATTCCTACCTAAAGGTAGGAAAAAGTTTAAATACCAATTCCTACTTAATAAAATATGATAATTAAAAGATTAATTGGAGAAAAAGGGCAAATAGTTATACCTGTAGATGCAAGAAGACAATTCAATCTAAATAAAGGAAAAATCGTTCAAATAGAGATAACTAAAGAAGATATACGTATAAAACCAGAACAAGACAAAATGAAATTATTAAAAGAATTCTTTATTCAAGCAAGAACAAAAGGTAAAGACATCACTCTAAAAGAGCTTAAAAAAATAGAGGATGAAAGTTATGATTTACCTCGATACTAATATATTTGTTTATTCGGCAATAAATAAAAATGAAAAAGGGAAAGAATGTATCGCCTTATTAACTAATTTAATAGAAAATAATGAAACATCCTGTACATCCGTTTTAACATGGGATGAAATTGTTTATACCATCTGGAAAAAAGAGGGAAAAGAACTAGCACTAGAAGAAGGCAGAAAATTCCTTAATCTCCCAAATATAATACTAATAGAAGCAACAAATAAAGTAATCTTTAAATCCCAAGAATTAATTGAAAATTACTCATTAAAGCCTCGTGACGCCATCCATGCTGCAACAGCAATTCTAAACAAATGCAAAGAAATTTATTCTGATGATCCTGATTTTGACAAAGTAAAAGAATTAAAGAGAATTTCTCCATGAAAAGTCAAATAATTATTTCATCTTTATCCCAAACTGATTTAGTTTGATGAGGTTAACAAATTTACTTCGTCATAATCTCCAATCCATCTCCATTTTTTATAACGTAATCTTTTCCAACTGCTTTCTTAGTCCTGACATCAATAGCTTTAACAAAGTTTTTCCCAATATCTGTATGCAACCTAAAAGCAAAATCTAATGCTGTACTTCCTGGCGGCATTAAAAAGCAATCAGGCAACACATTACCTTTGCTATCAGTAAGTTTTGTAGATCCGGCAGGATAGACAGCAACATATTTCAAAATATCAAAAACAACTTTATTTAATACATCCTGTATTCCAGTAGAATTAAATTTCTCAATAATCTTTTTAATACCACCAAGTGCATTTTCCTGTTTATCATTCAAATCTTTCTTTATTTCAAATATTTTCTCTCCAGGAATATAATTTATAATATCTGTTTTGTCAGCTTCTCTTAATGCTAATTCACCATCAGCAAAACACGGAATTATGGGATAATTAAACTTATTCTTAATCATTTCAAAATTCTCCTCTCCCCTTGGTCTATCAATCTTATTTGCGGCAATTATCATTTTCTTTGTATTTTTCCTCAACATTTGAGCAAACATACCTAAATCACTAATGCTCCAGTTACTTGGTTTATCGACGTTCAATCCACATTTTTGTACAGCATATCTAACATCTTCTTGAGTTACTTTTAATCCAGAAAATTGTTTTGCCACTGATTCTTCAAATTTTTTCTTCTGCATTTCCAATGATCTAGAAAAACTCTCCCAGACTTTTTTTAGAATTCCTAAATACCATTTATCTAATTCATTTTCTATAATTTCAATATCTCTCTCTGAAAGATAATTCTCTGTTGGTTTTCCTTCTCCATCAAATTCTCCACTCATATCAACAACATGAATAAAAGCGTCTGCTGCTGATAAATCATTTAAAAATTCATTTCCCAAACCTTTCCCTTCAGATGCTCCTTGAACAAGTCCTGCAACATCTATTAACTCAAATGGCACAAATCTCCATCCTTGCCTTACATAACCTTCTCTAGGATTGCTTACTTTCCCAAATTCAGCAGCTAGATCTTTTATTTTCACATAAGCAATTCCCCTATTAGCCTTTATCGTTGCAAATGGATAATTTGCAATTAGAACATCTATTAGTGTTGCTGCCTTAAAAAAAGTACTTTTTCCTGCATTAGGTTTGCCTACAAGACCAATTAACATAATTCACCAGAGAAAAAAGAGGTTATAAATATAGTGGAAATTAATGTTCACTATATTTTTTAAGTGATTTGAAAACCGTCTAACATACGAAAAATATGTTAGAAGATTATTACTTAGGATAATAATCAACTACATGAATGTTAGTCAGTTCTAGAAATTGTTCTGGTCTTAACCAAATAACTTTATTTAATCCAAAAATCTCAGTTGAAGATTTAGGTAGGGAATTAACGTTTCTTAATACTTCTTCCAACTCTAATGCTCTTCCATTTCTCATTTCTATGGCCCTTTTTAAATCTGGTATTGAAATAGGAGCCGACGCAGAAATTATGCAACCACTTGTTGGAGCTTCATAGGTCATTCCCACTAATGTTGATGGGTCATAATAAATCGCATATACTCTTGCAATAAAATAACTCAATGTCCAACATCCTTGGATTTTTTTACTTCTATTATGGTCAATTTCGGTAGTGTCATGAAGCCCCCTATAAATAGTAATTCTACCTTCTTCCTCTAAATTTATAGGGGGGATTTGTCTTAAAAGATGCGATGTTTCTCTAATTCTCATATTCAACTATTAAAAGTTTAATATATAAACCTTTTTATATTGTTATGACTTTAAAGTAGCAAGTAAGATTTAGAAATTTATGTTATAAAATGTATCATAAAAATTATAATAAGATTTATGGTGAAGCTCCCCACGGCAAGACCGTGGGGCATCTAGAAATCAGTCAGGCGTAACTGCTCTCCTTTTCTTCCCTGTTTTTTAATGTAGTTTCTTATCACTTCCGCATTTACGCCTTCTCCAACAGTTCCGACGTAACCACCATCACTCCAAAACTCTCCACCCCACAACTCATCTTTCAAATCCTTATGTCGCTTAAACAATTCTATCGCTGTGATGCTCTTTACAATCCTGAAGATTTGTGAAGAAGAATATTTTGGCACCGTTTGCAAAAGAAAATGCACATGATCTTCGTCAAAACCGAGCGTTTCAAACTTCATATGATACCTGTTTTCAAGATTCTTACAAATTTCCTTAACAGTCTGAATATATTTTTCTTCAACAAACAAATCTTTTCTGTACTTGATACATAAAACAAAGTGATACTTAATCTTGAAAACCTTATGTGCAGACTTACACAAATCTTCCATTCAAACCAGAAGCATCACATAGTTTTAGCTTTATCCCTAAGGCAAGACCTTAGGGTATTAGGCTATAATAAAAAATGTAACACATCTTATAAATATATTGCATATAAATTAATCTTATTTTTATCAATAGAAAGGTTTCACTTGAAACTATTTCTAGTTTCAAATGAACCAAAAGATTTAAATATAAGTTTCACTTGAAACTATATGATTGATACAACTGAACAAAAATGAAAATAGAAGACCATAACAAAAGATTACAAGAAAGCCTAAAAGTTATAGAAGAATCTATAGAAAAAGGGATTGTAGAAAGACAAAGAACAATAGGATTCAGTATATCTGCAGCCTGCTCAGATATGTTTGAGATATTATTACATAAAAAAGACTTGATAAGTCCTGGCTTTATGATAAAACATGAACGGTTTAACTCGCAAAACAAGATTAAGGAAAAATTTCCTTTTGATTTTCCAAGAAAAGAAGAAACAATAAAACTTATATCAGAAATAGAAAAAATGAGAAACCCTCTTTGCTATGGAAAGCCTCAAAAAGAAGATTCTATTAAAAAAGTTATAGAGAATTTCAATAAATTAAAAGAAATCTTTAAGGAAGAAATAAATGAATAATTCACATTTGACAGCATATGCTCTGGACTTTGTTTCTTTTCTTATACAAAAAACAAGAAATAGAAATAAAATTAGAAATATAATCCTATTCGGTTCTGTTGCACGGCAGGATGAATCGAAAGAAAGCGACATAGACATCTTTGTAGATATACTTGAAGATAATAAGATTATAGAAAAGGAAATTAATTTTATACTTGAAAACTTCACAGATTCTGTAAAGTATAAGAATTATTGGAAACTATTTGGGATAAAAAACGAAATAAAATTAAATATCGGCAATATAGATAACTGGAAAGAATTAAAACCGAGCTTAATAGCTGACGGGATAGTTTTATACGGAAAATATAAGCCAAAAATTAAAGAAGGACAACACAATGTTTTTTTCATATGGGAAAATATAAAGCCAAACGCCAAAAGAGTTCTTTTTAATAAAAAAGTCTTTGGATATAAACAAAACAAAAAGTCTTATCATGGATTATTAGTACAATATAAAGGAGAGCGTTTAGGAAAAGGCTGTATTGTCGTGCCAATCGAACATTCTTCATTCTTTCATAGTTTATTTAAAAAATTCAAAGTAAATGTAAGAATAAAGAAAGTGCTAGAATATTATTGATACAGCATTTAGAAAAAACTCAATATTCTTTTATATATAAAACAAACGGTCATTTAAATACACATACTCATTAATCTGCAGAATAAAGCATTTTATATAAAGTAAAATTAAAATGACTATTATCTAAGAGTATGTGTATTTAAAAAAGGCAAAAAAAACTAAACCTTCAACTTTTTTAGAAATTTAATCACTTTCTTCTCAAAATTTTCTTTCGTCTTATCATTCGATAAATGATAATCTGCCATTTCAACACACTTTGCACTTTGCTGTCCATGAGCCTCCTCACCTTCACCTCTATCTCTCGCATCAATTTTCTTTACATCTTCAAGAGAAGAAGGATCACTATCTTTTCCTCTTATCATAATCCATTGATATCTTTTTTCAATTGGTGCATCAACAGCTACTAATATAAAATTATTTAATTTTCTCAAAGATTCAACTTCAGATAGATTCCTAATTCCTTCCACGACATAATTTTCTCCTTCCCGCATTTTAGCAATTATTCTTTTCGCCCAATAATCTTTTCCTTCTTTAAGACGCATTTCGTTCCCTAAATCCTGTAATTCTTTTCTTCGAATTAAAATATTTTTTTTAGCAGCCTCTTCTCTAACTTCAGCAGAAAAGCTTAGTTTAATAAAACCTCTTTTAACTAAAGCATCACTCAACATTGATTTCCCAGATGCAATAGGGCCCACAACACCAATAATCATCCTCTATATTTCAGAAATAAGTTTAAATACATTTGCTTAAGTAGCAATTGTTATCTTTCTAAAGCTCCAACGATAAAAAACTAATGATTTATTGCCAATTTTCATTTTTATAAACAATAACTATAATGAGGAACATAAATAATTGAACATCGCTTTTAAGTTCTTCGAATATATCATAGGTAACCGATTCAATTATTCAAGTCCAATACTATACTTCATAAAGTTATTTAGAAAAATTTTGCGAAGTGCCTTCGGCACTTCTTCTTACCCCGACAAACCTCCCATAGCCGCGAAGGAGGTAGTTGCCACCACCCAAACCGCCGTCGTCACCGCTGCCAACAAACAGCAAACGCCCAACTGAAACGTCATCATATAAGTCATTTTTCTTCCAAATGCCAATTTTATCTCCATAAACTTCCTCATGTCTCTTCATATAGGCTTCAGCTCTTTCTCTTCCCC
>JACPLS010000050.1 GCA_016186375.1 Candidatus Pacearchaeota archaeon | reverse complement strand
TTAACCCTTTCCGAGGTTTGAACCCAGAAGCTCTTTCGAGCAGCAGGGTGTCAATCTGCCGGAATACCGGATTATCCTACCGCGGCATAAAATTTATATAGTGGCTAATTATTATAACACTTAAAGGGTGTCAATCATCTGGATTGCCGGTTATCCTACCGGTTTTTTTCTTTTTTACCATCCATCAATCTTCATTTCTTTCATGAAATCATTTGCCTTTATCGGCTCTGGGCTACTTCCACTATCTTTTGATACTGGACTGTAACATCCATAGCACACTTCAAACCATGGCTTTATTTGCGTCCCGCATATTGCACATCTCATTTGTATCACCTTCAACGGCAAAGTCCGTTGACACCTTAATCAAGTGGGACATGAAGTCCCACGAATTTTATAAAGCAGGAAATGGGGGTGAAAGGTATTATTGCCTTTTTTCCTGCATTAACTATAATGTAAGAATTACTTTAAATACTTCACACCAGCAAATGTCCAGTGTCCAGTGGTGCTCTGGTATATATTTTACAGGAGATAGTTTGGTGATTTTATGTAGGAAAATAAATGAAAAGTTCGCCATAACTTTGTTAGGCAGGAAGTTTTTGAGCTGCCGTTGTTAATGGTAAGCCGAAAGTCTTTTACGTTGGTGGCTTCGCATAAAATTGGTATTTTATACGGTTCGCTTCGCTCTCTGAAATTTTTGGTTAAATCTAATTATGTGAAGAATATTACCACTTAACTCCTTCTTTAGAAATTTTGATGGTGGATTTAACCGTAACTGTGTTGTCTTTATTTCTAGTTTTGTTGACAAGACCTTCCCGTTCAAGGATAGATGTATTTTCACTTGTTTTACTGTGGCTCAACTTTATTAGCTTAGAGAGTTCTTTGATGGTTCTTCCATTTTCCTGACAAAGAAAGAGTATCTTTAGTCTATTTTCATTATTCAGTGCTGCAAATTTTCTTAGTAAAAATTTCCTCTCTAAATCTATTTTATCGGTCATTTCGAATATCCGAATAATAGTAAAGTTTAAATATATGTATTACTTACTTCCGAATAAATGGGATATATAATAAATAAAAAGAAACGTTTTTAAGCTGCAAAATAATCTTAATAAAGTTTATATATAAGTAAAATTTAAAATTAAATGAAAATGCAAAAACAAGATGCCGTTTGTATAATCCCTTTACCGTGGAAAGGTGATAGGTACAGACACAAATTACATTCTATCTGTTCTAGGATATGTTCATTTCCACCCTCATTAGCTAAATACTTTATACTCAATTATTCTAATGAAGGAGATATAGTTTTTGATCCTTTCTCTGGAAAAGGAACGCTGCCATTAGAAGCTCTATTGAATAATAGAATCGGATGGGGAAATGATGTGTCCCCGGAAGCATATATCTTAACCAAAGCAAAAGTAGACAAAATAATACCTAAGATCTTTTTTCAGTATTTGAAGAAATTAAAAAGTCAGATGGGTTTTATAAAATCAACTGAAGATGTAGATCCAAAAGTTAAAGTTTTCTATCATGATAGTACACTTAAGCAAATAATTGAATTAAAGGAATTATTAAAGAATAAAAAGAGTAAATACGCTATATTTACGAAGGCAATTATTTTGGGCATATTGCATGGATCCTCTTCTTATTCTTTATCTTTAAGATGTTCACATTCATATTCTATGTCTCCGGGTTATGTAAAAAAATATGCAGAAAAAAATGGATTGGAAAAACCAATTAGAGATGTAATTGATTGTATTAAAAATAAGAGTCTTAATTGCCTAAAGGAAGGTGTTCCTTCATTTTGTGGAAAAGCTTTCAACTACGACTCCAGAAATATAAAAATAGATTCTGATTCAGTTGATTTAATAGTTACATCCCCCCCTTATTTTGCAATCCAGACTTATGCCTATGACAATTGGTTGAGGCACTGGTTTTTGGGCTATGACTATAAAGATGTAAATAGATTATTGGTAAATACTAACTCTGAAGAGAAATACGGGCAGTTTATGCTTGATTCTATGAAAGAAATGTACAGGGTGTTGAAAGAAGGATCAAAATGCTTTATTGTTATTGGAGATGTTAAGAAAAAAACCTCTAAGGGAGATGTTGTTATAAACACTGCAGAATTTTTAATTAAATATGTCAAAGAAGCAGGGTTTACTTTTGAGAGAATAATCATCGACAAGATACCTCAAGGTAGAAAAGTCTTTAACTCAGCTTTATGCTCAGCAGGAATCAGCACTGAAAGAATACTTGTTCTTGAAAAGTAATGTTTTATTTATAAATAGATACAAACTTGTATTTATTTAAAAAATAAAGTCTTAAATTGATAGACGATGATAGAAAATTTTAAATAGGCCATGATAATCAAAAAATGGCCGTGGGCAAAATTATCCATTACCCATATCGTCTAACGGATAGGATAGCAGCCCGTGAGCAGTCCAAAGCCCGCGGTAGACCGAGCTGCAGATTCCGGTTCAAGTCCGGGTATGGGTTTATTCCATTATAGAGGAAATCATGAGAGAATATCCCCAATTATATAAAAGTTTGGGTGCTAAAAGTACTGATTTTATAGATAATCTTATTGCAGAGTTGAAAAATTATGGCTCTATTGAGGACATAAATAAGCAAATCCTGGCACAAATTGATGATAATCAACTACATAGGCTTCTAAAAAGAATACTATCACTAAGAAACTCTAATAAAGAGAAATATCCAGACCTGCTGATGCGCATGGTAGCAATAATGTTAAGGCTGCAGGAAGTCAAATTTGAGTTAGATATGATTCAGAGGATATTCAATCTATTCAATGAGGAAGAACTAAGAGGCATGGGGAATTCATTAAATGTACTTAAAGGGTGCATTAATGTTGGCTGTATCGAATATGATAAAGTGCAAACATACGCCGCACCAGATATAATGAAAGTTACATGGAGAGTCAAAAGAAGAAATCCACAAAATTACACTGGAGAAAAGGTTCCAGGACTTCTGAATACGCTGGAAGAGGAACTAGACATAACTGGCAAAAAAGATATTTTTTATCAATGTAGGATTTTTTATACCAATAAAGTAAAAGGAAATTCAGATTTTTCTAGTAAATCTGCAAGAGTTATCGTAGCCTCTCTGTTGTATTTTTTCTGCAAGAAATCCAGAGTAGCATTTACTCAAGAAGAAATTGCAGATCATTTGAAAATAAGTCGAGCGCAAATAGTACATTGTATCAAATTGATTCAAAAAGTTGAGGATTGATTATGTCAAAAAGAATAATTCACGAGGCATTACTGGAAGAAGTTAGTACTAAGTATGATATTGATAAGGAACTGATATTAAAATTGTACAAAGATTATGATATAGGAAGCTCGTCAAAGGAGAAGAAAGAGTATCTTAGAAAATTCATAGAAAAAATAGTAAATAAAAAGATGAAAAATGGCAATAGTTAAATCAGTCAAACTTGATAATTTTAAATCTATTTATGGAGAGTTATCAATAAATTTTAAATCAGGAATTATTGAGATATTTGGAGATAATGGAGCAGGCAAGACTACAATAAAACATGGTATAGAATTTGCTTTATTTGGTGATAAAAAATTTATCGCTGACGATTTATATAAGTTGCCAAATGATAGGTACAAAAAGGAGAATGAAAATAAAGAACTAAAAATTTCTGTTTACTTGGTCTTAGAAAATGAAGAAGGGACGCATTCAATAATAAGAACATATTTATTTAGAGATAAAAAAGTTACAAAAAAAGAAGTAAAGATTAATAATAAAGAATATGACGATGCTATTGGAAATGAAATTATTGAGAAAAATTTTTTTAAATTTGATGAATGGAAATATTGTATAGTTGATGGGGAAGTAGATCTGAAAGATAAGCTAAAAAAAGGGAATGTAGACGGGCAGATTAATTCCATTTTCAATATTGACACATTTAAGGATATCCATTTCTACCTAAATAGACTAAAAACAGAACACGGAGGTGTTGAAGAGACTGATAAAAGGCAATTAGAATATTTAGAAAAATTTATTGAAGAAAATACAAAAATATCGAAAGAAATTAAGAACAATATCGAAAAAGATGTTTATGAAATACAAAAAAGCGAGGATCAATTATCTAAGACCGATAAAGAAATAAAGCAACTAAAAAAAGATTTACCATCCCTTAAATTAATTTATGAAAAGCTATCAGAAATCAAGGATACTATAAATTCCACACATTTAAATATAAAAGAAACTAAAAGCTTAATTTCCAATTTTGAAGAAATTATGCCCTATATATTATTAAAACCATTGTATCTAAATGAGATAAAAATATTCTATGAAATAGAAAAAATAACTTCTGGTAATTATCCTAGATTCTTTTTAAATTGGGGTGAGCTAAGAGGTAAAATTGGTTCGTATCGTGATGTGATTAGCAAATTAATGCCTAATTTTAAAGAAGAAGTTAATAAAAAACTAGAACAGTATGAAATAGAATTAGAATCTCTAACTAGCAAGTTTCCAAATAAAAACTTAGATTTTTTTGAGAGTCAAGAGAATTTCAGTGATGTCCTTAGAGTAAAAGAGTTTATTGAAAAAATTGATCAATCTATTGAAAACACTGTGGAGGAAGAAATCCGAGAGTACAAATCAAAAAAGATAGATTTGAAAAAATTTGAAAGAGAGATTCTTAGATTACAAGAAGAAAAAGCAGAAATTGAGAAGAAAAAAGAACTTTTTGAAAAAGAATCTCCAGATAATAAAGAAATTGAATTTCTTGAGAATAATAGGATGGAGATAACCAATCAAATTGCACTAATTAAAGAGAGATATAAAGAAAATAGAGAGTATCTTAAGAAAATTACAAAATCCTTGGAGGAAGTAGAAGAAAAAAGAGAAGAGTTACTTGAAAAGACTAATAAAATTGAGTTAACGTATAAAGTAACGAATTCTCTATATGAGGTATTCTTATTACTTTTTGAAGAAAATAAGAAGAAAAAAATTGACGAGATCAATAAAATAATGACTACCTATTTTTTAGATGTAACGCACAAAAAGGAAGTGTTCAAATCTCTAGAAATAAACAAAAAAAACGAACTAGTGGTTATCGAAAAATATGGTAAAGTGGACCCTCATGAAAGACTTTCTGAAGGTGAAGCTAGAGTAGCGGCACTTTGTTTTATTTTTGCTTTGAATAAAGCAGTTAGAAACGATATACTTTTCTTAGATGATGTTTGGGGACACTTAGATAATGAACATATCAGAAAATTGATAGAAGTTATTAATAAGATTGGATTTAAGCAAACAATTATAGAGGGGATTAATAAGATGGAAAATTTAAAGTCCAACATGGAAATAGAGTTAATGTTCAACCAAAATGAAATGAAAACTGAGATAGTAAGTATAAAATGATAACCAAAAAATTTGATATAAATTTTGGATTGCAATCAGATAGGGCTGCCCTAATTAACTCCTATAAGGATAAAGGGCTCATAGAAGGAAGAATAAATATCTGTAGATTGGGACTTGCGATAGGTCTTCTTTCAGAAAAAGCAGAAGAATTAAACATTAGTACTCCGCCTTTCAAGAAAACCGGCAAAAAATTTTCTAGAAATATTTCTGGGCATGGGGTAAATTTTTCATCCATAGATAAAGAAAATATGTTTTACTATCTTGTAAGCAGGGATATTGTTGCAAATATTGTTAGGGGAGGAGTAGACGTTATTTTGAAAGAATTAAAAAATGGAAAAGAGTTCATAGATATTTTTGAAGAATATTATAAAATTTCTAAAGAGGTAACTAAAAAATT
>JACPLS010000049.1 GCA_016186375.1 Candidatus Pacearchaeota archaeon | reverse complement strand
TATGCCCAAAATGTCATAATGAGATGGAATTTATCATGTATTGCAAGAAACCTCCACCAATTGATAAATCAAAAATAACTGTTTGGTTAGAAATGCAACGATTGTCTTAGCGGAGCTGCCCGAAGGGCATTAACTTGTTTACTAAAGAAGTAATCAACCAGCAATCTTCTTCCCATGATCTTCCGGCCTTTTAGGCCTTGTTCCTCTGTAAACCTATTGTCTTGTTCTTTATTCGATGGGTAGATTAAAACAGGTACAGGATTTGAAGTATGCGCTTTTTGCCTGCAAGAGGTCATATGATCTGGGATAATTATTAATTTTTCATTATCGATATAGTTTTTTAAAAAAGAAAAGAATTTTTCATCAAGAATTTCAATCATTTTTACTTTATCTAAGGGCTTATTATCATGCCCTGCGACATCTAATTCCTTGAAATGGATAAAGAAATATTCGTACTTATTTCTATATCTTTTTAACATTTTAATAGCATGTTTAACAGCTTTTTTCAGGCCAAGATACAGGTTTTCATAAACATCGATACCTTTTAATTTAGGATATTTGAATCTGAAGATGTCCATTCTTGCTGCTTCAGCTATTCCGATCTCAAGAGGAGTATATCCAAGAGCTATCCATTTGCCTTTTAGTTTTTTAAAATTTGCAGGCTCATTACCTGGGCCTCTGCACATGATAACGTTAGCGGAAAATAAACCTTTTTTTGCCCTGGCAATATTAATTGGGTGTTTATTTAATATTTCATAACTTTGCCTCACAAAACTATTCACTAACTCTGCTGCGAGCTTTGAATCATCTTCTTCATCCTGTGGCTGGGAAAATTCCAGTTTCTCTTTGTTTATTTCGACGTTTGTTATATTGCTGGAAAAACCTCCCCTTATTACAAGAACTCCGCGGTGTTGTATTCCTGCGCGAAATTCAAATTGAAATTGGAGGCTAACATTATTATTAATTGCTTCTGCTAATATTTTTGCTTCTTTTGTTGTTAGAGTTCTTCCTGCTCTTCTGTCTATGATATTTCTATCTTGGATATTGTCAATAGTTGCAAAATTACACCTAAAAGCAAGGTCTCCATTTTTTAGCTTAAAACCCAGACCTTTTGCTTCGAGTGCACCACGACTAGTAGATATAAAATTATATCCTAATAAAGAAACAATTGCTTTGTCAGATTCTGGGACATAGGATTCTTGAACAGTATAACAATGGTCGATATTTGATTTTCTTGCGATAGAATCTAAATTTGGCGTTTTTGCTATTTGTAAAGGAGTTTTTTGCCCTAAAGATTGGCAAGGCTCGTCAGCTGCTCCGTCCAGAATGATAAAGACGCCTTTCATAGAATTATGGGTTTAGAGAAATTTATAAACATTCCCTATCTAAGGAATGTATGTTTGATTTTTTAAAGAAGAAGATTGCATCTTGGCTAAAGAAACCAACTGAAGAAAAAAAAGAAAAGCAATCCAAGGAGAAAAAGAATAAGAAAGAGAAAGTAAAAGTTGGAGACAGGGGGAGAAAGAAGGAAGAAAAAAATGTTGAAAAAAAGAAAAAAGTTGAAAAGATAGAGGAAAATGAAAAGACTCTGACAAAAGATGAAAAAGAAACTATTGCTAAGACAGAAGAAATAATAAAAGAAGCGGAAACTCCTCTTTCTGTTGTTAAGGAAAAAACATCAGAGGAAAAAATTGAAGAAAAAGAGGAAAAGGGTAATTTCTTTACCCGCCTTATAAAGAAAATTTCAACTTCAAAGCTTTCTGAAGAGGATTTTGATGGAGCATTTCAAGATTTGGAAATAACTTTATTAGAAAATAATGTCGCTTTGGAAGCAGTGGATAAAATTCGTGATTCATTATCAAGTAAATTGATTGGGCAACAGATGAAAAAAATAGAAGCTCCTGCGAGAATTTTAGAAGCATTAAAGGAAGCGATTTTATCTTTACTCATCGAACCTCCATCTATCATTGAACAAATTAAGAATGGTGAGAAACCATTTGTTATTATCTTTTTTGGTATCAACGGCACTGGAAAGACAACTTCTATTGCAAAAGTTGCTCACATGCTCAAGGAAAAAGGTATCTCATGTGTTTTATCTGCTTCAGATACTTTTCGTGCAGCTTCTATAGAGCAACTTAGAATTCATGGCTCTCAATTAGGGATTCAAGTTATATCTCAAGATTATGGTTCTGACCCTGCAGCTGTTGCATTTGATGCAGTTCAATATGCAAAAACTCACAGTATAAAAGTTGTTCTTATCGATACTGCGGGAAGAATGTATACTAAGGCAAATTTAATGAAGGAAATGGAGAAAATTATACGTGTTGCAAAGCCAAATTTAAAAATATTTGTTGGAGAAAGTATTACTGGGAATGATGTTATTTTACAAGCGAAGAAGTTTGAAGAAACTATTGGAATTGATGGAATTATACTTTCAAAGGCCGATATTGATGAAAAAGCAGGGGCAATTCTTTCTGTTTCTCATGTTACAAAAAAACCGATTTATTTTCTTGGGACAGGACAAGGATATGGAGATTTAGAACTTTTTACAAAGAAAACAGTCCTGAAGAATTTGGGATTGGAATAGGTATTAATTTTTTTCTAACAATTTTTCCAATCTATCAATAAAAGAGACTTGGGCAGGATTTAACCTTTTTCTTGCTGTTTCTAGTGAGAAGAAATTGGCTTTATCGACTTCTGGAAATTTTATTATTTTTTTGGAGTGTATGGGCCATTCTAATTCAACATAACTGGAACAAATTAAAAGACCTGGCCAATCTGCTTCTATTGCCCAGCAAAAAACTTCTTTTCCGCTTTTTTGAATTACACTTTCTAAATACGTAAATTCATCATTTTTTCTAGAGAAAATGTCTATTCCTGTTTCTTCTTTTAATTCACGTTTTGCTACGTCTAATTGGTTTTTCTCACCTTCTTCAATTTCTCCTTTTGGAATGCTCCAGGCTCCAAGGTCTTTGTTCTTCCAAAAAGGACCTCCTGGGTGGACAAGGAATATTCTCAACTTGTTTTCATACCATTTATATAATAAAATGCCAGCGCTTTTTTTCATGATATTTATGAATTAAGAAGATTTTATTTAAATCTTATTGTTTTGGCAGTAGATGATGTACAATATAAATATTTTTAAGATACCAAACAAAAATATTTCTATGAATTTTATGCCAATTTCTTTTAAAGGCTTTAAGGGAAGAAGCAAGTTATTGGGAGAAATAAAAAGATACTCTATGTATGAAGTTATGTTCTTTAGAACAAATGTAGAATTGCATTCGAGAAGAGTGGAATGGATTACTGAGGAACTATCGCCTTTTTTAGTAAGAGATACGAAATTAGATATTGACAAATTAAGAATTCTTTGCAGGATTCATGATGATTTAGAAGTAATAACCGGAGATATTCAACTTGGAAGAAAAATTTACACAATGAAAAAAAAAGAACTTGAAGTAATTGAGAAGGAAGAAGAGGAAGCAAGAAGAATGTTGGCGGCTGTTTGGCCTGAAGAAATACATGGATACAATTATCGTGAATTATTAAGTGAAGCTAGGGATAAAAAGACTTTGGAGGCTCAGATTATGAAATTGGCAGATAGGTTAGATGCTTTTGGAGAATCTTTACATGAGCTTTATTCTGGAAATACATGTTTTCTTCAACACTTTGAATTACCCATAGGAGTTAATCCAGTAAAACTCTATACAAGAATTGTAAGAAAGACTCAAGAAAATTATCCTTTAATAGGCCATTTAATGGATGGCAGACATCCTCTTCTTTCTTTGCCTGAAAGAATTAATCAAAGAGAAATAGTAAAAAAAGCTAAATTACCAAATTCAGAATCAATAGAACAGGAAACAGGTTGTCCACATTATGACGCATGGAAAGATATAACTTTAAAATATGGAGGCAAGGCAGGCCTTAAGCAATTGACAAACAAAATAGAGTAATTTTCTGTCTTTTTAATAGAGGATGTTGTAAAAATATTATATCGATAGAGATTTAAAGCAAGAAATATATTGAATGAAATGGATTACGGATATTCTGAAAGAAGGAAGACGAAAGGTGATAAGAAAGCTAAAATGAGATTTAATAAATACAAAAGAGGCGGGCAGTTTAGGACTGCGAATATTAATCTAGAAAATAAAGATGGAAAGAAAGGGAATTAATCATTAGATTGTTTAATTGCTTCTTCGATAAGGCGGATTGTGTAAAGAAGGACTAAAGGACCTATAATGAAGCCGAAGATACCAAATAGTGAGAGACCGCCTAATACTCCTAGAAGCATTATAAGAGGATGAATGTTTGATGTTTTTCCTAATAATTTTGTGCGTAAAATAGTGTCGATTGGGATACTTAGAATTAAGCCCAGGATAATTGTTCCTATAGCAACAGAGTAATTTCCCAAAGCGACGCTGATTAAGACTAGAGGTATCCAGACTAAACCAGGGCCAATATTAGGGATAAATGCAAGGATAAAAACAAGAGCTGCTAATAAGAGATAAGAGTTAACGCCTAAAATTGCAAAACCTATTGCGGTAACTATGAATTCTATAAATGCCAAAAGAAGCATTCCATAAAGAATTCCTCTAGTTGTTTTTGAAATGTCTTCTATCACAGATTTTTTATTTTTGAATGGAAGATATCTTTCAAGAGAGGAGGATAGATAAGACCAGTTTGTTAGCATATAATACATTCCGAATAACATTACAATAATTGAAACTAGGAGAGAGGGGAGATAGGAGGCTATTGAACTGACTATGTTTATTATAAAAGAAATTACTTTTTCTCTTAAAGATGCAACATCTAAGTGGAGATCGCTAAGAAAGGTTGATTTAGATATATTTGTGAAGAATGAATTTATGTCTATGTCGCTTAAGGCTACATAGGCTTGTTTTACAGTATTTGCAATTATAAAACTTACAGGAATTAAAATAATCAAAAAAACTATTAAAATACAGAGAATGGCGGAAAATGAACTTTTTAATTTCTTGTTTAATAATTTATAAAGGGGTAATGTAAGATATGAGAGTATGAAGGCAGAGATTAGGGCGATAAAATAGGGGCGCAATATTTTATATGAGAGGATAAGCATTATTACAATTATAGCTAAAAAAATATAATGATGAAGCTGGTTTTTTACCTCTTTATTCATTTTATTATCTAGAAGGGAAAGTTAATAAATATAGTGTTTTTTGTTATAATATGGAGAGGTATTACTTTTTGTTTTTCTTTGCATTAATTTGGTGTATATTTGCTAGTGTAAATGATATAAAGAAGAGAGAAATTGCTAATTGGATTACATATTCTTTTATTATATTTGCTCTTGCATACAGGGCTTTTTACTCTGTTGTTGAAAAAGACGGCGGAAGATTTTTTTTATGGGGAGTCGGTGGCTTTTTAATTTTTTTAATTTTGGCGCATTTGTTTTATTATAGTAGGGCTTTTGCAGGAGGGGATGCAAAGCTTTTAATGGGATTTGGTGTGATCTTGCCTTTTGAGGAGTTTTGGGACTTATTATTTTTAAGTGCTGGTTTTATTTTTCTTTTGTTTTTTATAGGAGCGATTTATAGCTTGTTTTATAGCTTTTTTTTAGTTTATAAAAATTGGAGTAAATTTAATAAAAGTTTTAGTTATTATCAGAGAAAGTATAATAAATTATTGATATTAGTTCTAATTTTATTATTAATTTTATTGATTATATTTTTAATAAACGGTTTTGCAATATCAGATTTGGTTATTCCGACAATTTTGTTATTTTTATTAACAACTATTTTTATTTATCTAAAGGCTGTTGAAAAAAGCTGTTTAATTGTTTTGCTAAATCCAAGAAAATTGACTGAAGGAGATTGGCTCGAGAGAGATATTAGAATAAAAGGTAGAGTGATTAAGAAGAGCGTACATGGCTTGAGTGCAGAGGAAATTAAAATATTGAAGCGATATGGAAGGAATGTGTGGATAAAGCAAGGAGTGCCTTTTGCACCTGCTTTCCTTATTTCAATATTGATTTTTGGAATAAGTTATTTATATTCAATTGGCCTAAATGATTTATATAGTTTGATTAGTGGGTGAAAATATTAATACTTTAGATAATTAAGGTATTCTTCGAGTTCCTTTTATGATTTCTTTAGGAGCAGAATACTGCTTTATCTTTATAGGCTTAGGCTTTTCTATTTTTTCGACTATTGTATTGATTTTTTTTGCGATTTCTTTTAGAGTATCTGGAGAAGATTTTTGCCTTGGAGATGTTAAGGTAAGTGGTTTATCATATATGGGAATAAGATGGATTATAGTTTCACCAAATTTTGTATCTAATTGCATTTCGACTTCCTTCGCATTGAGATTTGATTTTAATCTTTCTGTAACTTCTTTTGCTAATGAATGGGCTTCTTGGGCGACTTCTGCATTAGTTTTTGCTGGGGATTTTGGAATAATCAGAGCATGACCTTCTGAAATAGGATTTATATCAAGGATGGCTAGAGCGCCAGAATTTTCCCCAACAACAACTGAATCAACTTCTTTGTCAATTATCATTCGGAAAATATTTTTTTCAGAGCCAGATGTTTGCTGTTGATGTAGCATTGATTCAAGAGCTTGGGGAGACATGGATTCTATCTGTTGTCTTGCTAATTCTCTTTGTTCTTCCGGTAGATTTTGTATCTGTGTAAAGAGCTGGTTTTTTAATTCTCGAACTTGTTCAGATGTGAGAGTCATGGACTAGAAAAGAATAGAAGGTTTAAAGATTTTTGTGAGATGGAGAATTAAGCTGTGAGTACATAACGATAGTTGGAATCAGATGTTCTTTTATGAAGTTCTCTTTCACTTACCATTAAGCAGAAATCTCTAAGTAAATTAATTTCCTTAATTTGAATTTTAGTTGGGGCAAATTCGAGATTGTTAAATGACTCTAATAACATGTCAAGCCCAGTCTTAATATCTCTTATAAAATCTGAACAAAGAACTTTTTTTGCATTTCTATAGTCATCAAAAGAAACATCATAGAAATCTAAAATCCCATCTATTAAAGTATTATGAAATAGATAATATGTTGGAAAATTATCAGTTTTGAGCATTTCTTGAATTGTTTTTTGATGTTCTGAGAGCTTATCCATAAATGCGTAAATTACATTTAAATTTACAGTTTTTTTGTTATTTCCTTCTCTTCTTGACCTTAAAAAATCAAGTTGTAATGCGGAATTTAAAGCCAGATGATCAAAATTATTCCATTTATTCATAATTTATAACATTAATTACTATATAAAAACTTTTGTTATTTTTTATGAGTAATTAATTATCCGAATGCTCGGCGATAGTCTTCAATTGAGACGGATGAAACATCTTTTATTTTTGACAAAAGAGATTCAACAACGTCTGTGCCTTTTTCTTCCGGAAAGTTGAATTTAACGAAAAGTGCTTTTAAGCCAAAAGCTACTGGCTTTTCTTCAAAGGCGATGTTTTTTGCTCCTTCTTTTTCTAATTCAGTTTGTGCGTTGGATTTGATTTTATTTAAATCTGTTTCTGGAGAGACAGGAAGGAGCTTTGCGATTATTATTACGTTTGCCATTTTATGTGTTTATCTTTAAATTTATGAATAATAGAAGTTAGAT
>JACPLS010000056.1 GCA_016186375.1 Candidatus Pacearchaeota archaeon | reverse complement strand
TAGATGAGCAAGAAAAAAATCTTTTCACTTACTCATATCTTTAAGTTTTTTCAATGTTTCTTCAAACTCTCTGTCTTTTTGAGATGGTGGTGCGCGTTTTTGTGGCATTGTCTGAGGCCTTGTTGTCGCAGGTCGGGTTGGATAACCGGGCCTAGGTCTAAAAATCTGGGGTAAATTAAATCCAGAATTATTAGGAGGTATAGCAGGTTTTGTAACTGGCGAAGATTTTGCCTTTCCTTTAAATTTAAATATCCAAAGTCTTATCTTATTTCTAAATACAATTGCCAGAATAACGAGAATAATTAAGATTATTAACACAATCAAAAGGGCTGAAATTCCTCCTTGTTCCGGAATTTTATTTTGGCAACATATCTGTCCGGCTAAACATGTCTGCGTACTGTCCTTCTCTTCATCTTCATTACAACTTGATTTACACAATCCGCCCGACACTTCGCAAGTTGGCTCTTCGGCAACATTTATACATCCATCCAAACAACATACACCATTTTCTATAGAAGGAACTGATCTTCCATCGCATTTCTGATTTCCAGCACAAATAAAGCCTTTTTGTTCATTACAACTCTGTTGTTTTATGTCAACGGAACAACAGGATGTTCCAAAACTAGCGCATTTAAAGTTCGATAATACTCTTCCACCAGCATCTAAACAAGAATTCATGTTTTCACATGCTTGCCCTGAAACAATTTCACATGCCTCTTTTCCGTCTCCGCCCCCTCCTCCAGAAGAAACAGACTTTTGTGGCCAACCAGTATATAATATAAATCCTGTATCTCTTATGTTATTGTTATTCCAGCATCCTTCTGTTCCTTGTATATTCAATAAGTAATTCTTAACGCTGTTAATTTCTCCAGAATTCCCAGACTGCAAAGCAAGTATTCCTAAGCTAGTATCATAAAACTCGCTATAAGGAGAGCCAATAATTCTCCAAGATCTACTTTGTTTTTGATTTTGAATAACATTTGCAAATTGGTCATCCGAACCAGTTAAGATATAAAGTATGGCAGAAGGGAAATATCTTTGGTTATTTTCAGCAAGAGCTACAAGATATGGAAGATAAGAACTTACATCTCTCCCGCCTTTATTTAACGCAAGAGCCGCCCATAAAGTACCCTCATAATCACAGCCAGAGTCTGTCTTTAGGCATTTAGAATTAACTCTTTCTTTAGTGCTTCCAAGAGCAGAAGCTCCATGAGTTTCAGAAGAAACAAATACAGTCGCGCCTGCTGGTTTCTTCTCATAAAGTAAAGTGCTGATAAAATCCTGGTCGCAGGATATTTCAATTTCCTTATCTAAACAACCATCTCTTATTGTTAACCAATATCCGCTGCTTGAAATTACAAAACATGCTCCAGGGCTTCCATCTAGTTTCATGTCTTCCTTGACACTTATTTTTTTCTCGCTTCCATCATATTTTAATGTGCAAGAAGAAGGCACATGGTTTGAGATATCAATTTCTAAATACCAAATCAGTTCACTAGCAGTAGCATTTTTGGATATAATCCACTTTTCTATGTCTTCATTATTTTTTCCAATTCTTTCATAAGCTAAGGAAACTTGTGCAGTGTCTTTTATTTTACATCCATTCTTTGGCCAACATGCTTCATTCGAGCTTTTTTCATTTGTAATGCTATCCAACAAATTCTTTTCCCCTCCAAGTGCCAAAACAGAGAAAATAGCTTCCTGTAATGAAAAGCCTTGCTTATTTTTTACCAAATTACTTAAACACTGATACCCTTTTTCAGAACTTCCTTTAGGTGTAGATGTTCCACTAACGGTTGCTCCTTCATTGCCAGAAGAAGAATTTTCAACAGCAATGGCAAATCCTGTCAATAAAGCTACAATTACAATTAGAAGAATTAATCCATTTATGGCTCTCTTTTTCATATTTTTTATAGACATCAGATGTTTAAAAATGTTCTGAAGAACATTTTTAAGGTGTTAAATTAGAATTTAATTGTTTCATAATATAAATCTTTAAATGTCAAGAACTCCAGAATAAATTCCTGAGCGTGCTCGGAGTTCTTGATCAAGTCAGAAACAGAAAGTTTCTGAGCACCTCGAAATTCAAAGAGTTTCTCAGCCTCGAAAATTATTTTTGCTTTCTCTCAAACTTAAGTAAGGAGTTTACGCAAAAATAATTTTGATGATATGAGAATTCTTAAATAAATTGCTACATTCGAAGGAGTGATAAAACAAAGCGCCTTCGGCGCTAAATTAACTGATGTCCAAGTGGCTCAACAACTGAAAGGAGGAAAATAAAATGAATTATATTGGAATGGATGTGCATAAAAGGTTTACGTATGCAGTCGTTAAAGACGAGCAAGGAAATGATCTGGCTAAAGAAAGATTTGACAACAACAAGGCTAATTTTGAATCTTTCCTAAAGCCGTTTGCTCCAGAAAAAACAAGAGTTGTTATGGAAAGCACGGGAGTGTGGGAATATGTTTACGGAATATTGGAGCAAATAGGTTATAGCGCAAAGCTTGCGAATCCTGCAAAAACAAAAGCAATTGCATATGCAAAAGTAAAAACAGATGCAGTTGACGCTTCAACTTTGGCAGATTTGCTAAGAGCAAATCTTGTTGCAGAAAGCTATGTACCAACAAAAGAAATAAGAAACCTTAGGGAAATAGTAAGGCTGCGCAAAATGGCTCTTAAGCAATCTAATCAATCTATAAACAGATTACACGCTTTACTGACAAGAAAAGGAATTTTTCTTCCAAAGAAAAGTTTGTGCAAGACATCAATAAACTTTTTGCTAAAAGAAATTGAAAAACAGCCTGCAATCAAAGGATATTTGGAAGTGATAGACTTCCATAAGAAAAAGCTTGCTGAAATTAACGCACAGATAATTGAACTTGCAGAAAAAGATGCGCAAGCTCAATTGCTCATGACAATTCCAGGCATAAGTGGAATTAGAGCAATAACATTAATTGCAGAAATAGGTGATATTAGCAGGTTTCCTGCCGCAGACAAACTCTGTAGCTATGCAGGACTTGTTTCAAGTGTACACCAATCTGGCTCGACTCTTTATTTCGGAAGATTAATGCAACAAGCAAGCAAAGCTCTCAAGCATGTAATGATTCAAACGGCATGGACGAACATAAGATTGCTTGAAAGCAATCCTATCAAAGAACATTATAAAAAACTTGAACAGAAAAAAGGAAAGCAGAAAGCAATATGTGCTGCTACAAGAAAGCTTTGCACAGTAGTTTATGCAGTCCTAAGAAACAAAGAGAAATGTAGATATTCATAATCCTTCGAAAAGGATGAAAGGGTGACCCTGTTACTAAGAATGGTTATCAAAACCGTAATTTTGATTAGGGCACCCTCTCAAAAAATAAAACATAACAACGACGTATCATAGTGCGGCTTGACCGCGGATAGGTGTATGCCGTGATGTTTTACAAAACAGCAAAGCTTAAATACAAGATAAGCTTTTCGGTTTAAGAATTCTCATAGGTTAGTATTAATACAATATAAACTATTACTATGTCAATTCGTAAAGTTGCAAATTCCACATTGTTGAAAATATCTAGTATATATTTAGGATTATTAGAGGCAATTACCGAAAGAGAAAAAGGAGATGAAGGAAAATCCAATGAAAAAATTAATTCTCTTAATCAACTACTTCAAAGAGAAAACTTTACTTATCACGATTTAAAAAGTATCAGTATTGAATATTCCGTTGATCCGCAACAGTGGATAACCGAAATGAAAAGATTTGTTAAAAGATCCATATCAGGAGACACTTCATCTTTAAATGAGGATAAAGAATACATATTATCAACAACTTTATATATTAGAAGATTATTATCTTCTAAAGAAGTTTTTAAAAAAGCTTTTTAAATTAGTCACTATTAATTCTGATCTTTCCTTAAAGCCCGCAGAACTTCAACAATAGGATTCTTCACATTTGGCTTAATTTTATTGAGCAATCCAAGATCAGCATAAAAGTTTTTATTTTCATAATTCGGAGGAAGGATTTTCTTTTTTTGTTTAAAATGCCATGTTATTTGGCTTTTAATATAGCCTTCTTTTAAAGGTTGTTCGTTTAGTTTATTCCATTCCCTCACGCGAAGATTGACAAAGTCTATTGGATAGTTCAGCGATCTAAGAAAAGTTATTAGAATAAATAAGCCCCTTTTTTTCCCGTCTTTCAAGCCTTTCAAAAGTTCCTTTATTGCTTGAGGATACATTTCTTCCCTTATATTTCTGTAATCAATATCTTTATCTTTAAAATTACTCTTTTCAAATCTTCCAGAAACATTATATTTCTTTTTTAAATTTTCTTCTTCATCTTTGTTTTGCTCTTTTTTCCATTCTATTGCAGCAAATAGAAGTTTTTTCGCTTCTCCATCAAAATTTTGAGGCATAAAATCCATAATCTTTATTCTTAGAGGATCAGCATCTTTTGGAGAGAATTTTGGTATTTGCTCTTTATTTAAAACAACACTGGCTAAAGATGTTTTTTCATGTAAAGAATAAGGCATTCTAAATAGATGCCTAGGCGCAACCAAAACAAGATCAAACTCCGAATATTCTTCAGCCAATTCACCTCTAATTTCCTGAAACATTTCAGGATGCTTATTTGATGACAGAGGGAATTTTTCATTTAAGGGGTCTTTACATTTTTCACAATAATAAAATTCTTTACTATCAAAGATTTCCAAAACACCAGCACATCCTTTATTTAGACAGCGTAGTCTCCTATTATTATTTTTAACATTTTTCCTCTCAATTTCTAAATTACATACAAGACATTTAAGTTTTGTCAAATCTCCTTTAGAGGCTAGAGTATTGCACTTTATGCAATATATTCTAATTACCTCTTCTTTATCGTTCTTTTCAAGATTACTAAAACTCATAATTTTTCCAGCTCTTTTTCTGAACTCTGGTTTGATCTCAGAAAAAATAAATTCAGTAATTGCTCTAGGCCATTCTGGAAAAGAAGTATTCATAAATTTTTCTTGGTACTCATTCACGAAAGCTTTTCCTGAGACAATAATATGCATGCCTTTACTACCGGAAAATTTGATTCCGTAATTTTTGATTCCATAATTCTCCAGAAATTCTATTACAAGTTTAGCAGCTTCTTTTGAGAGGTCAAAATAGCGGGAATCAATATCTATGATTAAGTCCCAGCTCTTGCGTAATGTTCCCATTTGTTCTGGCGTTAAATCAGAATTAAGGCGTAAAACATCATTCCATATCTCTTCTGAACAATGAAATGATGTCGCTCCTTTACTAACAGCCCCCATAACATCACTGGGATATTGCAAAATATCAGGCCTTTTTCCAAATCCTTCATAATACCTTGGCACAACTTCCCTATTTCTCGCAAACTTTACAAGTATTTCCTGAATCTTAGGATTAGAATAATAAAGCTTAGTTATAGCCCTTATCCTCTTTTCATTTTCTTCCATTTTTCTTCAAAGAAAGAACGGTTTAAAGTATTTGTTGTTTTGGATTTAATAAGAGTTAGAAATTCAAATCTACTATAGACTATAACCGCAAAGATTAAAAAGCATTTTCTGACTTTATTAATAAAATGAAAAGATTTACAAAACTAGAAATTGATAAGTGGAGAAGTATTTTTATTGAAAGAGGATATCCTCAAAGAAATGCAAACCTAGATGGTCGTGTGATAGCTTATTTTGTTATGCCCATGAATATTTTTCAAGGAATTCCAAACGGGTTATTTAGGATGACTGGAGATATTAAAGAAGGATATATTATAGGTGTTAGTCAGCAAGTTCCACTCGAGATACAACCACATTTTGCTGTTAGCGAACATGATGAGTTTATGGTTTACGGTCTTAACGATCAGCAAAGAACATTACATTCTGAACAAAATATATTGAGAATTCTCGGAGGATCAAATTTAAGAAAAATTTATATTCCGAATAAGGTCAGGCTTTACGACCATATAATTACAAATGCGAAAGATGATTTAGAAAAATGGGGCTTTACAGAGAAGGATTATAAAGGATTTATTCTTGCAAGATATTATTTAAATCTGGTTGTTACAAAAAGTTAAATTGAAGATATATTTGTTTACATATCTTATTTTAATATCAAAGAAATCACCATAATACTTAAAAGCTCTTCTTCTTCTCTTAAAGAATGCAATTAAAATTAGAGAGTCCAAAGTTATTGTCAGATATAGTGTCTATAATCTCAGACCTTGTTAACGAAGTAAGGCTGAAAATAAATAAAGAGGGAATGTCCCTTACAGCTATTGATCCTGCAAATGTTGCAATGGTCTATTTTAAAATCCCTACAGAATTATTTTCACAATTTACTTTAGAAAAAGATGAAGTTCTCGGTGTCAGCTTGGAGAATTTAAAATCAGTCTTAAGGCGTTGTGGTTTAGGAAGTTCTTTAACAATAGAAAAAGAAGACAACGCATTAAAATTAAGAATTCAGGACAGAATAAAGAGGGATTTCACCCTTGCTCTTATCGATATAGAATCAGAAGAGAAACAAATGCCACAATGGGAATTTAAATCAGTGATAAAGATGGATTCAGGTTCTTTTGTTGAAGTAATTGAAGATTGCTTAGTTGTTTCAGATGCATGCACTTTCATAGCTTCACCAAATTCTTTTGTTGTTGAGGCACGGGGCTTAAATTCCGCCAGAGCAGAATTTTCTTCAGATGAGTTAGAAATTTATTCAGATAATAGCACAGCTCGCTTTTC
The DNA here is from genome assembly GCA_016186375.1 of Candidatus Pacearchaeota archaeon. Lineage (GTDB taxonomy): Archaea > Nanobdellota > Nanobdellia > Pacearchaeales > GW2011-AR1 > VGKP01. The sequence goes on along the minus strand of JACPLS010000056.1, from coordinate 9,709 downwards.
TCTGGAATATCTAAACAAATTTATCAAAGGCGCAAAGATCTCATCAAGAATCACAATATCATTTTCAGATAATCACCCAATGCGCCTGGATTTCCCAACTGGTAATGTCATACTTTCCTTTGTCCTTGCACCAAGAGTTGAACAAGAGGATTAAGATGGTTAATCATTATTTTGAAGTAAAATTGAGAGCCATATACGATGTAGAAGGTAAAATAGTTAGTTACGTTCCTTGCGATCATCGTCAATCTAAGGAAATGAATCATTCTTCAATAAGAGCAGAACTTTACGAACAAGCAAAAAGTCATCTAGAATCATTATCAGCTGTAGAAAACGAGATATCTTATTTAACTTTAACATTAAAATTCCAAACAAAAGAGCATTATAGGAAAATACTTGGTAATTTGTTTCATTTCTTTCGCTGGAGATTCAGTAATCAAAAAGACGATGCGCCACCTCGCCTTAAAAGGCGAAGTTCGTGATAGGCTCTCGTCTTTGGGATGCTCAAGGAACTACTGCATCTTAAAAGATGCGGTTTTCGTCAAAGTTCCTTGACATAAACAAAAATCTCAAACTTAAAATGGAGTCAAAATTAGAAAGAAGATTGACTAATAGAAATACGACAAATAATGATAAATATAAGTTATTAGAGCCAAGAGAATGGATACCTTGTTTTATAGGGGCTTGTATACATTTACGAAGATGGCAAAAATATGAAAGAAAACATCCTGAAGTAAGAAATAGTAGATTAAATATAATAGAAGAAAGCACTTTATTAATTTACAGCGCATATCAAATAGCCACTTTATCTATGGTTATTCTAGGTGCATATTATTTTTCTAACAGGATTTTTTAATAAATTTATTTTTAGTTTGACAAATGAGAGTTTAAATTTCCAAAACGGCATTTCAATCTAATAAAAGTACTAGATGCCTCATTATTTCCCTCAAAATTTTGCAAAAATAACTTTCTCATTTCTTCCAAAGAAAATCTTCCAGAACAATATTCACAGAAAATAGTCTCACCAAGTCCATATCCCTGTTGATATATGTTAAAATCCAATAAGTCGAAATCTTGATAAAAATAGCGACTAATTTGAAAGAGAAAGTCTTTTCTCCCTTTTTCTTTCATTCTTGTATAATCTTTATATCTTCCATAAGGATTAATTCTTTCAGGAATCACAAATTTAGAACTAAGATAAGCAAGCATTTCATCTAAAATCCAAATAGATACACAGTCCTCTATACTTTTTCTTTTATAATTAATCTTGCTAAGTGTTGCATGTAGAAAATGTGCTGCTTCTTCAACTTGATCAGTTAAGCTCTCCTTACCAATAAAAATAATTCCTGGAGAAGATAAAAAATAACTTTTTCTTCTAATTTTTCTTATATCAAATTCTTTTTTCAAATAAATAGGCAAGCCAAGAGAATAAAAATCTAAACTTCTTCCTGTCCAATAAACTTCAGGATAATAAGGTATTTCTAGGTCCAAATTTTCAGCAATTTCATCGATAGATGCATAAACAGTTCTCTCAATTTTCGCTCTTCTTTTTAGGAATCTCATTTATAATAGATAAGAAGAAATATTTTTAATTCTTTTTATCGTTTTTTTAATTAAAATAAAGGAGTAATAAAATGAGGCTGGTCATTAACTTTGTAAAGAATACAATTTAATAATAATTATCTAAAATCTATAATAAGAAATAAACTAGAATTATTGGTTGTTCAAATCCCAAGAAGTAATTATCTAATAGATTATTTTAGTCAATTATAGATCTTTTCTCAAAATATCTAATGTTATATCAACTCAAAGGGCTAGCTCTTCGAGATAGAAAACATCGTTTTTATTGCTACAATAATTGTTGCAGGAACAAAAAGAGCAAGAAGAGTCTGCAATACTGCCGCAATTGCTCTCTGTATGCTAAAACCACTGACAGCTGCGCCCAGAACTAATCCAGAAATACCCATATAACTTACCACAACCAAAGAGACAGAAGCCAGGAGAAATGTCTGAACATCTTTTTCAGAGACAAAAAAACCAGTGATTATACCTAAAAGTGCAAGAATATTAATTATCAATTCACTTGCTTTACTTCCAAAGAAATATGAAAGAATTCCTGCTACAATAGCTAATATCAAGCCAACCAAAAAAACTCTTGCCCCAATAAGATTCTCCCTTGCCCTTATCATTTAATCATTCCTCCTATTTTACCTCTGTTTATCAGATAATGCAAATATTTAAATATATGGGAATGAATAATAAGAAATGTCTTTAATTGATAAATTTCGTAATGATATTGCTGATTTTGAACAAGAAGAATTAATGAATGATTTTGTAAAAAGAACAAAATTATTAATAGCTAAAGGATCAGCTTGTTTTCCACATCATGTATTAATAAATGACTATTGTACACCCTCCGAAATAACTAGAAAAATAAGATATTTATTTGAAAAAAGTATTGTTGATTTATATGACAGATATTTTCAACAATCAAATAATCCCTTGTCAAGGTAATCAATGAAAAATCTTTTTTTAATTAAATACTACTCAAAGTTAAGAGTTTTTTTATTTTTTTCAAGCATGAAAAACGACGATAATATATTTTCACACCGAAACATTTATAAACCAGTGTAATTAGAAAGTTACAACAAAAATTATAAGAAAATACACAATGAAAGCAAATATTTTCGCACTACTTTTCATCATTGGAATGGCCTTTTTGAGTTTTGCAAGCGCAGCTTCTGTTTTTCCAGAAAATGTTGTTGGCAATTCAGTAACTGTAGACCACGACACTTCCTTTGAAGTAAAATTCAATATAAAAAATGATGATGCAGAACAAAATCTTACAGACTTAAAGGTCATACTTCCTGCATTGAACATAGGCCAATGGACTTCAGTAAAAGTTGGCTCAACATCTTATTCAATAGTAAATAATCAGGCAACATTAAACGATGTAACAGTGGTAAATAAAACATCATCTTCTTTGATAACTCTTGTATTCAAGGTAAACAGGCATGTTGCTCCAAATACATATAATGGGCAAGTTTCTTTCACTGGAAAATTTTCACCAACTGGCTCAACAGCATCAATTGACCCTGTAAGTGTTTCTGTTACAGTAAAATCAACACCATCTTTATCTTTAGCAAAATTACAAGACCTTAAGCTTAATCAGGTAGGTTCAGTAAATGTTTCAAATTCAGGCAATATTTTGTTAAACTCAATTACAATAATAAAATCAGGAGCATTAAATGTTACTCTCTCACCTTCAGATGCATTTTCATTAAGCCCTTCAGAAAGTAAAATAATACAAGTCCAGATTGATTCTTCAATCACAACAGTTCCTTTCGGCGATAATACCGTAACTCTTATGGCAAAATCAGGAGATATTCAATCATCTTCTCTTAATCTTAATTTGAGAAATTCATTCTGCAGTAATGGACAAATTGGAACAAACTTATCAATAAGAAATGTAGACTTTGTTGAATATGGAGAAGACGACACAGATTGGAATCTTTTAGATCATATTAAATTAGATGTAGAAGTTGAAAATACCGGAAACGATGATGTAGATAATGTAAATGTTGAGTTAGGATTATTCAATTCAAAAGGAGAAAATGTTATCGGAGATATAGACTTCATCAGTAAAGATGATGAGCAGATTGATTTAGGAAGAATAAGAGACGGAGATGAAGATACAGCGACTTTTGAGTTTGTTGTTCCAGCTGACTTAGATACAGGGAATTATAAGTTGGCAGTAAAAGCATTTAGCGATGATGTTGGAGAAAGTAAATTATGCACTGATGAATCAGGAGATTTAGATACAAGATTCTTCCAAAATATTAAAGTAGAAAAAGAAAACGATGAAGGAAGATTTATAGCATTTGATAATGTAAAATTATCTCCTTCAGAAGCAACATGTGAAGACCCAGTTTCTTTGACATCTGACGCTTATAATATAGGGGATGAAGACCAGGATAGAGTTCGAGTCAATTTATTTAACAAAGCTCTGGGAATTGATATGAATTATGAGTTAAGGGGCGGATTAGACCAAGGCGATAAAGGAAAAGTCATTTTCAATTTTGTTATTCCTAAGAACGCAGAAGATAAAACATATGACCTAGAATTGAGTTCAGAGTATGATTATAGAAATGGAGTATACAGAGTACAATCAGACGAAAGTTTCAAGTTCCCACTTAAAGTTGTTGGTTGCAAAGCTCAGCCAACAGTCCCAGTTACAACAAGAATTGCAAGCATCAGCGCTTCTCTAGATTCAGATGCTGTAGCAGGCAAAGATATGGTTGTAAAAGCTTCTGTTAGAAACATAGGAAATGCAAGTGCTAACTTCATTATAGGTGCAAAGAATTTTGAAAGCTGGGCAAAGTTGAATGATATTTCAGAAAGGCTTTTCACTTTAAATCCCGGAGAAAGCAGGGACGTGTCATTAAATTTCGCTGTTAATGGAGATGCAGAAGGAGATAAATCTTTTGTAATCGAGGCAATATCAGGAGATAAAACAGAAACAAGAGAAGTTTCTGTGAATATAGCAGGAGGAGCAAAGTCTCTATCCGGCTTTTTCAAAGGCAATACTCTTGCTTGGGTAATAGGATTAATTAATGTCTTGCTCATAGTAATTATAATTATAGTGGCAGTAAGAATAGCCAAGAGATAAGATGAGATTTCCTAGAAATTTAACTAACTATATTGCAAGTTCTGCATTAGGATTATCTCTTTTAGTTGCGGGTTGTAATAATCAGTCCAGAGTAGAACAAAAAACAGAACAATTAAACCAAATAAAAGAATATGATAATACAGAAATACATAAAATAATAAGAACTGTAAGAAGTCCAGAAAATCACTCTTTCAATGATCTAGAGGATGAGTTTGAATTTAAAGGAAGAGGAATATATTCCGCAAATAGAGGAATAAGTGCACTATCTACTGGAGATTTTGACGGCGATGGGGATGTTGATTTAGTTGTAGGAACTGTACAAGGAAAATTATATTTCCTTGAAAACAAAATGCCTCAAAAAAGTAAATTAGAAGAAATAAAGTAAAATAAAAAATGAAAGACGAATACAAAGATTATCATGGGAAAGATTACGTACATATCGTTGTAGATGGTCGAGGATTGGAAACTGAAAAGGGAGATAAAAATAGTAATGTTTCGTTAGAGTTTGTTTGTTCAGTTACTGGAGAATCAGATAGTTTGTTGCATATGCAGGATATTAGATGTCGTAATCTTGGAATTTTTAAGACAAGCGCAGATATTCCATTCTATTTTAAATTTACCAAAGGCTCTGTCAATAAAGATTATGTAATAGGCATATTTATAGAATCTCCAGAGGCAAACAGATAAAGATTCTTTTTCTAATTTTTTTATTAATACACGCCTAATTTTTCGTTACCTTCTTAAACCTATATCTCTTTATGTTTTGATGAATTACAAAGGTCTAATAAGTCTGTTAGCCAGATATCTCATAATTATTATTATTGCTCTGTTTAATCTTTCGATTATTTATTTAATTTTTACTCCAATAACAACTTTCATTGTAAAATTATTGTTAAAGATATTTTATTCAGATATGCATTTTTTCTCTAACACAACAACTTTTTATATTTCTGGTAATTATATTAACCTTATTCCTGCTTGTATAGCCGGCGCAGCATATTATTTGCTCCTTTTACTTAATTTAACAACTCCAATGGATATAAAGTCAAGAACAAAAAGTATTTTGTTTTTAGTTTTTTCATTTCTCATTCTAAACGTCATAAGAATAACAATTTTTTCATTTCTCTTTGTCTCCGGATTTCAATATTTTGATATAGCTCATAGATGGGTCTGGTATTTAGGAAGCACATTTTTGGTTGTCGCTCTTTGGTTTACAAACATTTTCATCTTTAAAGTTAAATCAATTCCATTTTATTCGGACATTATAAATATACTCAAAGATGTTAAAAAAGGAAAAAGGTAATTATTGGATTATTTTATTATTTTTCTCTTAATTAATTCAATAAGAGGCGGAATAATTGATAAAGAGACGATTACAAAAATAAATAAAGTCAGATTATTTTTAACTATCGGTAAGGTACCAAAATAATAACCGCCAAATAAGAATAATGCAACCCATAATATGCCTCCTACAACATTAAATCCTAGAAATTCTAAATAATTCATCTTTCCCACTCCTGCAACAAACGGGGCAAAAGTTCTTACAATTGGAATGAATCTAGCAATTATTATTGTTTTTCCACCATGTTTTTTATAAAATTGTTTTGTTTTTTCAAGGTATTCTTTTTTAAAGAAACGACTTCTGGAAAAAACTTTATCGCCAAAATAACTGCCAAGATAATAATTAACGGTGTCTCCCAGTATCGCTGCAGCTGATAAGAGCAAAAACAATAAAAATATATTTAAAAAGCCCTTTGCTGCAATTGCACCAATCGCAAAAATTAATGAATCTCCAGGAAGAAAAGGAGTAAGAACTAAACCAGTCTCTAGAAAGATTGTTAAAAATAAAATAAAATAAGTATAAACACCAAATTGTTTTATAATTTCTCCCAAATAAAAATCTAAATGTGTAAAAATTTCAAAAATATTTCCAATTATTCCCATCTTTTTTCAAGGAAAATAAAGTTTATAAATTAAAGCAGTATCTCTTAAACGAAAAAATAAGCTCCTTTTATGAATTACCAGATCGTTTCTTCGCGTCAATAATTGATTGAACTTCAAATTTCTCTATGGCGTTTAATAATTCACAATCAGCAATATTAATCTTATAGCAACTACCTTCCCTCTTGATATCCGTGCTATCTCCTTTTTGGATCAGGATTACATCACTAAGAGGATTTGTCTTACAGCTAATAAAACTTAAATTTTTCTGTTCAGCTTCTTTCTTATCAGGTGTTCCAGCTTTAAAATTAAACATATTATTGACAAAGAAACTGGTGAGCGTTGCAATTTCTCTAGAACTATTTCCACATTGCGATATTCCAGTTCCATTAATAGATAAAAAAATCATTCTCTCTCCAGAAAAGACTATATTGCCAGAAACAGGAACATTATTAAATCTAGGGTCTTCTCTTAAAAATAAATTATATTTGTAAGTCTGCCCGTCATTATTAAAGAAATAATAATAATGAAAAACAGGAATTTTTTCAAATCTCTCTTTTGTGAAAGTCAACCCTTGATAATTAAATGTTCTAAATTCCTCAGCAATAATCTGGGACAAATATAAAATTCCCAAGATTACAGCCATTATTCCTATTATCCAATATATTTCCCTATTTCCTTTTCTCTTTGTACTTTTCATTTCAACATTACCTTCAATATTTGTGTCATTTTTGTTCTCTATTCTTACTTTTTTCCTTTTTTCATTTTCATTAATATCTAAAGTGCTTTTAAAAGATTTCTGTTTTATAATTATTCTATATCAAAAAAACGATGTGCCACCGCAGCTTAAAAGCTGCGGTTTATGACAGGCACTCGTTTTTTGGATGCAGCAAATTTATTAAATTTGCTGAACAGAAAATCTTTCAGATTTTCTTGTGCTCAAAAAGTCACCGCACCTTAAAAGGTGCGATTTCCTAGAGACTTTTTGACATAACATCAAATTAATAGAAAGATTTATATAGTTAAGTCAAATAAGTGTGTATATGAGAATTAATGTCAATTTAGATGAGAAAGTTTCGAATGAACTTGTTGAATTAACAAAGATATCAAAAACTTCTAAATCAGAATTGGTTAGAGAAGCCCTTAATGAGTTATATCTAAAAGAGAAAAGAGCAAAAGAAAATCTGATCTTTTTTATCGATCTTTTTAATAAAGGCGTAATAACTAAAGATCTGCTTTTTCTGCTTCTTCCAAGAAATGATGCAGAAGCCATAATTATAGGAGCGAAATTCGGAAAGGAGGGAGCGGATTTTGTTAAAGAAACTGATTATTGATTCTTCAACTTTAATAGCATTAGAAAGAGTAAAACTTCTGCATCTACTAAATAATATAAATTATGAAATAGAAATTCCTAAAGCAGTTTATGAAGAGACAAAAATAAAAGAAAAAAGAATAAAAGTAGTGGCTTTAAAAGGAAAAACATTAAAAATTAGTAGAACTTTAGAAAGATTAGGCTTCGGAAAAGGAGAATCTCAATGTATTGCCTTAGCAAGAAAATATAATTTAAACTTTATACTCTGTGACGATATGAAAGTTATGCGAAAATTGTTTTTTTTAAATAATAAAGACTTAAGAAATATGAAAATATTAGGTTTCTCTTTTTTTCTGCATCATTTTTCCAGGAAAAAATTAATAAAAAATATTTGGAGTATTTTTGAAATTATTATATTAAATAACAAATGGGAGAGAAGCGAGGTTCAAGTATCTAACTACACATTTCTAAAAGAATTGGGTTATTAATTACTCAAATTTATCCTCCAATATTCCAAGTTAAATACACTAAACCATAATACTTCCCTCCTTTTCAAAGTAGTTTGAAATTCTTTCCATTGCTTCTCTAACAGTTTGAAAGTTACTGTTCTGTAAAACATCTCTCGACAGAAATGCAAATACTCTTTCAATTTTATTTAGAAAACTTGCATTGCTTGGCAGATAAACTAAATGCATTCTTGGATGTAAGTCATTCCATACCTTTACATCGTGAGATTTATGTGCAGACCAATTATCCAAAATTACATAAATCTCTTTTCCAGGATATTCTTTTATCAGATTTTCAAGACATTCTATAACAATAAATGAATTCTTCCAATCATAAAACCAATAATGAATTTTACCAGTCTCAATATTCATACCTGCAGGCATCTCTAACAATCCTTTTACTTTTTGTTTTGAAGGATAAGTTACAAACTTATCTTTTGTATAAACACTTCCAAAATATTCCTTAATTGCTATCTTTGCTTTTTCATCAAAACTAATCTTTACTTTATTTGGATCTTTATCCTCGTAAAGATTCTTTATTGTCGTATATTTTTCAAAAAATTTTTATCATTGCTGTACATCTTGCTTCTTTTTGTCTTGTACTTTATTTCATCTTGTTCTATTATTCTTCCAATTTGCGAAGGACTAACTTTAATATTATTTTTCTTCGCAAATTCAGATAACTTATTACAACTCCAGTTATTGAAATGCAACTCTAATTTCTTTGGATGAGTGTTCAGCCATTCAATCATTTTTGCTCTTTGTTCTTTTGTTATTCTTCTTGGTCTTCCAGTATTTCTCTTTCTCTTAAATACTTTCAAACCATTTTTATTGAAAGCATTTATTATTTCTCCAATCTTTTTTCTATCGAACTTTAGTTTCTCACATATTTGTTTTACAGAATTGGCTTGAGAAGAAAGCTCGATTATTTTTGCTCTGTCTTTAATAAAGCTCTCGCTATGTTTGATAGATTTTTCTACAAAAACTTTCTCCTCTTGGTTCAATTCTCTTGTTTTTAATGTTGGTTTCTTACCAACATTAGACTTTCTCTTCTGGACAGGTTCAACTGCTCCAAGATATCTCCATTTATGCTTTACTTTCTTACCTTCACGATAATTAGTAACTTCATAAAGATAGTTTCTGCCTTTTATCTTATGGATTTCTATATGCGTCATATTATTTTCCTCCTTAAATATATTAACGGCTACACTTTATATACTTACCGATATTAAATTAGAAAAGTAGCATATAACTAATTAGGGGGATTATTTAAGACGTAGTGTA
>JACPLS010000058.1:4521-19635 GCA_016186375.1 Candidatus Pacearchaeota archaeon | reverse complement strand
TCTTGAATCTCTAAATTCAACTATGATTCCATCTTCATTTATTTTTAAGGTTTCTCGGTGTTTTTCCATATCAGTATAAAGAGGAACAAGGGTTAATTCTAACATTATCTTTATTGAAAAAGACAAGATTTAAAGATATTGGTTATGGAGATAATAGATGATAAGATACATAGGAAAATGCTTGTTGATCGAGGAAGAAGAAGTGGAGAAGAGCAAGAAGAATAAAAAAGTAGAAAGAGTTCTTGTAGTTGGAGATATTCATTTTGGTTCTGTCGGTGGAGTTGGTGGAATTGATTTGAATAGACAGAAATATGATGAAATGATCTCAGAATTGGAAGTGGTGTTTGAAAAAATAGGAAAGATTGATAAAGTAATAATTTTAGGAGATTTAAAAGATGAATTTTCTTCCTTGTTAAAGGAAGAAAGGTATGGAATTGTTAATTTATTTGATTATTTAGAGGGAAAGAGAAGTGAGATTGTAGTTGTTAGGGGAAATCATGATAATTTTCTGTTAAACATAATCGGTAAAAGAGGGTATGATTTAAAGAATTTTTATATTTGGAGAAGGTATTGTTTTTTGCATGGAGATAGCGATTATAAAGAAATTTATAATAAGGAAATAAAGGTTTGGATGATGGGCCATTTGCATCCTGCAATTAATTTGAGGGAGGGCATTAAGGAAGAAAGATATAAATGTTTTTTAGAAGGTGAGTTTAAAGGGAAGAAAATAATTATTTTGCCTAGTTTTATCGATGTTAATGAGGGAATAGATGTATTAAATTTTAGATTTGAGGGTAATTTGCCCTGGAAATTTAATTTTAAAAAGTTTAAAGTGAGAGTTATAGGAGAAAAAGAAGAAGTTTTTGATTTTGGGATTTTGGGAAGATTGTGGAAAAGGATGAATTATGGTGAGAAGATTCAATAATGTTTAAATATGGATTGATAGTATAAAAAATATGAAAAAGGATGTAAAACCTGAATGTTTATTGACTTATCGGTTGTTGAGTGCAAAAATTATTAAAAGAGGAGATTTGATGATAAGTTTTTATGGTAATGGTGAACGTCATTCACCAGCAATTGTAATAAAAGTAGACGAAAAAGGTTATGTTTGTAGATACAATCCTTATGGTGATGAAAGAAGAGAATATTTTAATTTGAATCCGAGTGGATTATTTCTAAGAAAAGTAAAAGGAAAATTAGAAATTGTTGCTATGACCAGAGATTGGGAGAATTCTATAAATATGCTAAAAAGATTTAGAGATTAATTGATAACTTTGAATTACCCATATTCTGACAATAGCCAAGTTATTATATTTTTAATCATAATTATTTATAATATTAATTTATCTTTGGTATTTTGGTTAGAAGATGCATTTTTAAGTTTTTTTACTATATGAAAATTAATTTAAAAAGAGGGTTTTTCAAAACCCTTAATTGTATTTTAGTTGAGGGAAGAAAGGTAGGTTGAGGTCTTCTTCGAGGGAAAGTGCTTTGACAGAGCACTTTTGAAGAATATAATTAAAAAGATTTGGGCGAATTAACTGAGGAACTTCTTTCTTCTTCCAAGATTTTAAAATTTCTTTTGATTCTGTATTGTCCACAGCCATCAAAACTGCTCCCTCGAAAGAAATTTCAGCTTGTCTAGAATCTTTCTTTTCTTCTTCTTTGTATATTAAAGAAAATTTAAATGAAAGTTTTAACGATTCTATATCTTTTATGACTTCAATTTGCGCTTTTTCCACATCTATGATTTCAATATTGGTATTAATTGATGCTGAAGGCTTAAAATCGAGTGAGCGATTGCCATGAATTTTTGTGAAATTGAAACCTATTATTTTCATAATTTTTGTTTTTTAAATTTTGTTAAAAATTAGGTCAAATCTTCTTCAGATATCACTACGAAGTCTCCTATTGCAATGATTGAATTGTAAGGGATTACTACTTCTTTTCTTTGTGAAAGCTCCAGACTTAGATTTCTAGTATATGGTGTGGGATCTTTTATAATCAATTGTATCAATTCACCTGTTCGTGTTTCAAAACTTATATCTTTTACTATACCTAAACGTCGACCTTCTTTTGTTACGACAAGTTTTCCGAGTATGTCTTTTAAAGGTTTTTTATCCAAAGTCATAGATAAAAGAGAAATGGATTATATATAAACTTTTCTGCTGTGAAGAAGAAAAGAGGTGACCCTACTATTTCTAGTGGAAATGAGAGAAAGGTTTAAATACAGACGTAAAGTTTATTTTTGTTGATTTTTTATTTATAAATTTTTATATTATATATTATATATTATTGTAATATATATTAAATATAATAATGTTTAGTTCGTTTTATTTAGAAATGTTTCTTATTAAAATGATTATTTTCCATAAGAAATGAAGGTGTTAGATTTGTATAAAAATTCAATCTTTTTTTAGAATGTTTAAATTCAAAAAGTGGTATTTTCCATTGGAAATAGAGCTTGAAGAATAGATAAGTTTATAATGTGGGTTTTTTATAAAAGGAGGTATTAAAACAAAGGTGATGAAATGGCCGATTTAGATAAAATTTTTAGTTCGTTTGTTAATGGAAGCTTATTTATAAATAAATCATTTTTACAATCAAATCATACACCGGAAAATATTCCTCATAGGGATGAACAAATTGAAGACGTTGCTTCAATCTTGGCTCCGACATTAAGAGGGGAGAGGGCAAGTAATTTATTTATTTTTGGTAAAACAGGAAGCGGAAAGACGCTTAGTGTTCAGCATGTAGGGATTAGAATCATTGATAAAGTTAAAGAATTGGGAAAAGATAATTTAAAATTTGTTTATGTGAATTGTAAATTAAAAAAAGTTGCTGATACGGAGTATAGAATTTTAGCAGAAATTATTAAAGAATTGGGTGGGAGCGTTCCTGCGACGGGATTACCAACAGACCAAGTTTATTCGAGATTTGTTGATTTGATAGACAAAGAGAAACAAATAATAGTCATTGTTTTAGATGAGATAGATCAAGCGGTTAAGAAGATATCTGACAATTTCATTTATACTTTAACGAGATTAAATTCTGAATTAAGAAATGCCCAAATTAATATTGTTGGTATTAGCAATAGCTTGACATTTATGGATCATTTGGATCCGAGGGTAAGGAGCTCACTGGGAGAAGAAGAAATTGTATTTCCACCATACAACGCGTTGCAATTACAAGATATTTTACGCGAAAGAGCAGAGAAAGCATTCAAAGAAGGAGTGTTGGAAGAAGGAGTTATAGCTAAATGTGCTGCTTACGCTGCTAGGGAACATGGCGATGCTAGAAGAGCACTTGATCTATTGAGAGTTGCAGGTGAAGTAGCCGAGAGGGACAAGAAAAATAAGGTTTCTTTAGAACATATTGACATTGCAAACCAGAAAATAGAAAGAGATAAAATGTTAGATATTATTGAGAGTGAGCCGAGACAATTTCAACTTGTGCTTAAGGCGATTATGAGTATTGATAAAGAAAAAGGAGGAAGTGGGATTTTTACAGGAGATGTTTTTAATGGCTATCAAGGGATTTGTTTGAAAACTGGAAACGAAGTACTAACACAGAGAAGAGTATCCGATATATTAGCTGAATTTGATATGCTTGGAATTATTAATACAAGAGTAATAAGCAAAGGAAGGCAGGGGAGAACAAGAGAAATAAAATTGATGCTCGGGGAGAATATTAAAGAGAGAGCATTAGATATTTTGGACAAGGCGCTATATTTGTAGAGGATATAAATATTTTTAACTCGTAAAATATAAATAGACTCTTTCTTTGTATTAGATATGAAAAAGAGGCTTAATAAAATACTGTTTCTGGTATTTTTAATAACTTTATTATTGAATTTTGTTTCTGCAAATGGATACAGTGATAACACTTATATTCCAAATTCTGTTTATTGCTCTGATACAGACAGAGGAGTTTATTCAACAATAAAAGGAACTATTAGTGTTGGTGGAAAGAAATACACTGATAGTTGTTACAATAATAATAAAACAGTCTATGAATATTATTGTTCTGGAAATAATTATGGAACTAGCTATATAAATTGTCCTTTAGGATTCAGTTGTTCAAATGGGGTCTGCGTCAGTGTTCCTGTTGTTGAGAAATTAAATATAAATATTGCAACATTGAAAGATACTTATAAAGTCGGAGAAGCTATTGAATTGACTGATCCTCCTTATGATGTCGAGCCTTCTGTTACCGGAGACGCTTTAGATAAAAATAAAGTTAGTATCGAAACAAATAATGAAAAATTTGAACAAAATAATAAAGAATCTATATTAGATAAGATTATTAAATTTTTTGGAGGAAAAATAACAGGTCAAGCTGGCTTTTCTTTCTTCAAATCTAAATGTAAAAAGTATTCCGATTTGTTTTACGACAAAGATAAAATTAATGATCCTTCTGTTTTAACTGACAAGATTAATGAGGCTGCTGTGAGTATTTGTACAGAAGAAAAATCTAAATTTAGTTCGAATCTGAAGTCATTACTGAAACAAAGAAAAGATTTGCTACTTAAAAAGCTAGAGAAAAAAGAGGTTTGCTCTGTTTTGAAAGTAAAAACTCTAAATGAAAAAGCTCTTTCAACTTTAACTTCGACAGATAAAGAAGATCTAATTGAACAAAAAGGCAGTTTTATTGGATACGTTGATGTTATTCATATTGATGATTTTGAGCATCCTGAAAATACAGATTATAAATATTATATCAGGGAAGGAGCTAAGAGTCGCGAGATTTCTAATAAGGAAAGATTGAGTCTTTCGTATGCAAATTCAAAAGTGAAAATGAAAGGCACAGCCATTGCTAATAAAATGATTCTCGGAGATGAGCTTTCGAATGGGTGTAATTATGATTACGGAGAAAGGTCTGTACAAGTTCAAGGAGGAGTAACTGGAAAAGTTGTTGAAGATGCGTCGACTTCTAGCTCTGAAGTGGAAATTATTTCGCAACCAAAAAGACCTGTTGATGAAAATATCGGACCACAAAGAACTTTAGTTATTATAGCTAATATTGGTGATAAGAAAGCACCTGTTACAGTTGAGGAAGCTAAAGAGATGTTTAGTCATCACGAACAATTCGAACTTAACTTTGAATTAACAGAAAATCAGGAAAAAATAGTGAAATTTAATAATGTAGAATACTCTTTTATTTTCAATATAGAAACCACATCTGGTATAAATGTTAAGATAAATGGAGTTTCTTTCTATTTTTCTAATAAACAAAATTATAGATTATTCAAGGGCTATGATATTCGTCTCGATTATTATATTCCTAAAATAAATGGGCAAACAGCTAAATCTGGTTTTAGCTTGATAGCTCGTGACAACATTGTAGATTTTTATCGCGAAAATTCATATAATAAAGTCTCATTTATTACCGATATTCTTGGGCCATATGATGTGTCTCTTTCTAAAATTGGATGTTACCCAAGTGAAATATTGGATGAAGCTTTTAAACGCAGCGATATAAAAGAATTTAATTATGATCGTTTAATTTTCGAGGTTCCTTGTTTATCTGGATGCCCCTGTGTAGGTGGAGTTGGAACTATTGGAAAATTAAAAGAATATATTTTACCCTCTGGAGAAAAGAGGAATTTTAGTTTCTCTTCTGTTTTTAGATCTGGCTCTTCTGTAGTAAAACACGAACTTGGACATAATTTTGGAGTGAATCATGCAAATTATTATATATGTTACGATGAGAATAATAATGAGGAAATATTTCCTTCTTATAATTGTATAAATTTTGAATATGGAGACGAATACGATATTATGGGATCTTCTTTTCAAAGTACATTTAATGCTCCTCATAAGCTAGAATCTGGTTGGCTTCCTCCGGAAAATAGTAAAGAGGTAAATGAGGGGAGATATTTTTTAAAACCAATAAATATGGTGCAGCCTTTAGGAACATTACAACAGCTTCGCATTCCAATTTCTTATGAAGGAAACTTTTATTTTGACAAAATGGATTATCTTTATTACAGTATCTCGTTAAAAAGTATATCTAAATATGACTTTCTTAATGGGAAAGATGAAATGGTTTTCATTCATCTTGCAAAATTAAGTGAAAATGGCAAGTTTAGTTTGATTCAAACTACTCTTTTACCACTATCATCAAACGAAGGAAGTTTTAATTATAATTTAAAAGTTGGAAAGACTTTTATTGATAAAATGAACGGAGTTAGTATTACACTTAATACTCTTGACAAAAACGGAGCCGAGATCATTATAAGAAAGATTCCTATAATTGTTTCTGATATTGAAAAACCCATATTACAATATGATTTTACTAATATTAATAAAGATAAAAAAATTGTACGTGATATTTCTGGATATGGTTCTTATGGAATTATAAAAGGCGACCCAAAACAATTAGGAGGAGGAATGTATTTCAATGGAAATAAAGATTCATTAGAGTTTAAGTCTTTTACAAACTATCTTATTTTAAAGAATAATGCATTTAGTGTAACACAATGGATTAATTCTAAAGACTTGACTAGATGGGGAATTATTTATAGTTCACCTTTCACTAGAATTATTCAAAATTCTATGAATTTTGAGTTTCTTACTTATTTTGAAAATACTAATTTTGAAAATACTAATTTTGAAAAAGTTAAATATTATAAAAATTATGTTGTGAATATTTACGATTCCAATTTAAAAATTAAAGCTGGTCAGTGGTACTACATTGCATTAGTATATAATGGCCGCGAATTAATTTTATATATTAATGGCGAGGAAAAAGCGAGAATTACCTCTGGAGAATTAGGATCTTTTGATGGAACTAAAACTGTTGAACACCCACTAGTTAAATTATATCCTATTGGTTCGTATTCTATCATTGGCGGTGATAAAATCTCGGAAGGTTATGATTTCAATGGAATTATTGATGAATTCAAGATATATGGCCGCGCATTGAGTTTTGAAGAAATTAAAAAAGAATATGAAACCTTTAAGCCAGAACCATTTAATTATCAGTCAAAACTCGTCAATTCAGGAACAACAGATGTATCGGGAAAACTGAATATAGTTATACAACAATATAACTCTATGACCAATAGCTGGACAACACTTTCGGATAAGAGTGTTTTGAATTATCCTATTACAGTAAAGGCAAATGGAGGGATTGTAAAATTAGATGCGATATTTAATTCTAAGAAAATAAGTCTATTGCAGGCAGGGAAATATAGAGTTGTTGCTAATTTTGTCAGCAGCAGAGGTACGAACGCAGAGAGTAATTGGGAATTTGATGTTGTGTAATACCAAGAAATAAAAGGTCAAGATAGAAAAATTTATAAACACCAATATATTGGTTTATATAAACCGAAATAAAGGAAATTTCTGGAGAAAAATCAAATAATGCTCTTTCACGTGCTCTAAAAAAATTTAGAGAAGAGGATATTGTAAATGAAAGGAAAGTTGGAAAATCTTTACTTTATACTGTTAATCTTGACAATGATTTGTTTTTTGATTATTTATCTATTTTAAATAAAAGAAAAATGCCAAAAGAAGTTTCGAGAGCAATAAAGAGAATTAAGGAAGAAATTGAAAAACATATTTTATTTTATTCCATAGTTATTTTTGGTTCGTATGCAATAGAAAAACAAACAAAGAATTCTGATTTAGATATTGCTGTTTTTATTGAAGACGAAAGCAAAAGAAAAATAGTCGAAGCTACTTTTAAATCTTCAGAATTGAAAACCCCTTTGGAAATTCATTGGCAAGTAATATCCAAAGATGAATTTCTTGATATGTTGAAAGCAGATAATGAAAACTTGGGCAAACAAATTGGAAGGAAACATTTATCAGTTTATAATTCATCCATATTTTATGCATTATTAAAAAGAGGAATAAAAAATGGATTCAGATACTAAACTTTATTTAGAAAGAGCAGAAAATGAATTAAGACTTTCGGAAATAATAATGCGGATAAGTTTAGATCAAAATTTACAACTTAAAACATTTGAAGCAGGAAAAACAGATACTTATTTTAGTTCTGTAATTTCACACGCATATTATTCTATTTTTTATACAGCCAAAGCATATCTAATAATTAAAGGGATAATAACAAAGGCTCCTGAAGAACACAAAAAAACTTTTGATGAATTTAAGAAATTAGTTGAAAAAGGAGTAGTCGATAGAGAACTATTAAAATTGTATGAAGAAGTTTTAGTAAAAGCTGAAAAGTTGCTAGGAATCTTTAAGGTTGAAAAGAAAAAACGAGGTAGTTTTACTTATCAAAGAATTGCACAAGCAAATCTTGAGCCTGCAAAAGAAAGTTTAGAAAATGCGAAAACTTTCCATAAAAATATTTATGATTTATGTGAGTAAAGTTAGCTGTTGTAGCGAATTTTGTCAGCAACAAGAGCACAAAAGTTGAGAATAATTGAGAGTTTGGAGTTGTGTAATTCTAATAAAAGGTTTCTATTTTTATTAACTAGGGAGTAAGAAGACAAGTATAATAAGGAAGAGCAGATAACATAAGAGATTAAATATATAACAAGGGAGAGAAAGGATAAAGGGAGAATAAAAATGAATGAAGAAATATTAAAAACTATTAAAGAAAGAGGACTTCTTTTAGAGAAGGAGATATTTGATTTGTTGCAAAATTTTAATGATGATAAGTCTGCAAGAGCATTTTTGGAGAATTTGGAGAGGATTAGCGGACAAAAAGTTATTACTAGATCTTTAGTTAATAAAAATTTTGAATTTTTACAAAGGGAAGTAAGTAAGCTCGGAGGAGAGGACAAGATGATTGTTGAAAATTTATTTGTTAAACTTGGAATGAGCTTAGAAGTTAGGAAAGAAAGCAGCACTATTCGAGATATAACTGACCAGGGAATTGAGAAAAAGGCAAAACAAAGCTTTCAGATTTTTTATGCAGATACAAAAAATAACAGAAAATTAGAGGTCGGAGATTTTATTAGTAATTTCAGGGCAAGATATCAATACCTTCAAGGTATTTTAATGCAAAGGCCAGATTTAACTAATTTGGTTTCTATAAATAAAATTTCTGGAGAAAGACAAAGCCTAAGTATTATAGGAATGGTTACTGAGAAAAGAATTACAAAGAATAAGAATATAATTATAACTATGGAAGATTTAACAGGATCTATTTCTATTTTGGTGAAATCTGATAAGGTAGAAATTTTTGAGAAAGCTGAAGAATTATTATTAGATGATATAATTGCGGTGAAAGCGAATGGCAATAGAGACCTTCTTTTTGTTCACGAGATTTATTTTCCAGATGCATTTGTTAATCAAAAAGCTAAATTTAACGAGGATATATCCATTGCTTTTTTGTCTGATATACATTGCGGGAGTAAAAAACACCTTGCGAGAAGTTTTGAGAAATTATTAAGTTGGCTTAACAGCCACGATGAAAATGCCAGAAAAATAAGATATCTCTTCTTTTCCGGGGATAATGTAGATGGAGTAGGGATTTTTCCTGGTCAAGAACACTTTTTGGAATTGAGAAGTATGAAAGAACAATATACTTTATTAGCATATTATTTAAGTAAAATACCTAGGCACATTACGATGTTTATGTGCCCAGGACAGCACGATGCAACAAGAGTTGCAGAACCACAACCAATCATAGACAGAAAATATTCAGAACCACTGTACCATATTGATAACTTGATTTTGGTTACTAATCCTGCTTTAATAAAACTCAAAGAAGGGGAAAATGAGTTTAAAGTTTTAATGTATCATGGAGCAAGCATTCATAATTTTATAAATGAAATTAAAGACTTGAGAGAGATAAAGGCGCACAGATGCCCTGCAAAAGCTGTAAAGCATATGCTGAAAAGAAGACATTTGGCACCTACACATTCAAGTGCAATTTATATTCCTGGCGCAGAGAAAGATCCATTATTGATTGATGAAGTTCCAGATATTGTTTGTACAGGAGAGGTACATAGATTAGATATCGATAGTTATAATGGTATATTAATTATTACAGGGAGCTGTTGGCAGGCGCAGACAGAATTTGAGGAAAAAGTAGGAAATATTCCTGATCCAGCAAAATTACCAGTATTAAATTTGAAAAACAGAGAACTTAAGGTTTTTGATTTTACTGATGAAGAAGAAAAGAAGATTGTTAAAGAAGAGAAAATTGTTAATGAAGAAAACGAAGAGGAAGAAATAGGTGGTGAGGGAAATGGAGATTAATGAATACTTTAAATTAATTGAGAAAGAAGTTAAGAGACACTATGTAGACGCTGGCGAAGCTAAGAAGAAGGGATTTGACCCAGTATCCGAAGTAGAAATCCCTCTTGCAACATCTCTATCTGAAAGAGTATTAGGGCTTATATCTGTAATATATCCACAGATAAATGATAAAAGAATAATAAATAGATTTTTTGAACTTGAAAAAGAACACGGATCGTTAAATCCAGCAGTCGCTTTAGTAATTGCTGAAGAAATTGCAAAAGAGAAATATTGTAAGTTTTCGAGCCATCATGAAGCGTTTGAAGCAGGAATTAGGGTTGCATTGGGTTATTTAACTTTAGGATATGTTTCTTCACCCATAGAAGGATTTATACAACTAAAGATAAAGAAAACTAGGGCGGGAGGGGATTTTTTGGCGCCTTATTATTCTGTACCAATAAGGTCTGCAGGAGGAACAGAAGCGGCTTTTTCTTTAGTTGTAATTGATTATCTTAGAGAGCTTTTTGGTTACTCAGTTTATGATCCTACCGAAGACGAAATAAAAAGAGGCGTTCACGAATGTTATGAATATCACGAGAGAATAACAAATTTACAATATTTACCAAGTGAAAAGGAAATAGATTTTTTAATGAGAAATTTACCTATTCAACTTACAGGAGACCCAAGCGAAGATAAAGAAGTTTATAATTATAAAGATCTTCCGAGAGTTGAGACTAATTTTATCAGAAGCGGTTTTGCACTGGTTTTAGGTGAGGGGTTAGCGCAGAAAGCGCCAAAAATTCTCGGAAGGATAAAAAAATTAAAGGAAAAGGGCTTTAAGTTATCAAATTGGGGGTGGCTTGAAGATTTTGTCATTTTACAGAAAAAATTAAAAGAAGACAAAGGAGATCTAGGAGCTAGAGCAGGAGCAACTTATATCCAAGACTTGGTTGCAGGAAGGCCTGTCTTTGCTCATCCTTCAAGATCAGGAGCATTTAGATTGAGATATGGGCGCTGTAGAAATACAGGATATTCTACTTTGGCTCTGAGCCCAGTAACTATGGCGATTACAAAAGGATTTATTGCTGTTGGGACACAACTAAAAATTGAGAAGCCAACAAAAGGATGTACAATCGGCATTTGCGATCAGATTGACGGACCAATTGTAAAGTTGAGTAATGGAAGTGTAAGATTTATGAGAAGTGTTGAAGATGCAGAAAAAATGTATCCAAGTGTTGAAGAAATCATATATTTAGGTGATCTTTTAGTTCCATATGGAGACTTCTTAAACAGAAATCATTATTTGGAAAAAGCAGGATATGTTGAACAACAATGGCTCGCAGAACTTAAGACAAAAGGAGGGGAAAGCGAACTAATACCTTCATTTGAAAAAGCTTTGGAGTTAAGCGAGAGATATAATATTTTTTTGCATCCTAAATTTACTTTTTATTGGTCACAAATAAGTTACGAGGATTTCCTGACATTAATAGATTGGCTTGCTCACGGAGATATTAGGGAAGGCAAATTAGTATTGCCCTATACTCAGAATGACAGGGAAAGATTTGCTAAAGGTAAGAGAGCTCTTGAGATTATAGGATGCGAACACGAAGCGTTTATTGAAAATGTGATTCTAAACCATGAAGATTCGAAGGCTTTATTATTTAATTTAGGAATCAGCAATAGGGAAATTTTGGAAAAACAAATAGATTTGATGATCGGAAAGATTAAGGAAAAGAAGGTGTTAGAGGTAATCAATGATCTTTGTAAAGCAGGAATTAAGGATAAAGCAGGAACGTTTATTGGTGCGAGAATGGGAAGGCCAGAAAAAGCAAAATTAAGGAAATTAACTGGAAGCCCGCATGTTTTATTTCCTGTTGGTGATGAAGGAGGAAGATTAAGAAGCTTTCAATCCGCTTTAGAAATTGGTAAGGTGAAAGCAGAATTTCCAAATTTTTACTGTGCGAAATGTGAAAATGAGAGCATATATAACAGGTGCGAGAAATGTGGGAATTGGAATACAAAGAGATATTACTGTGCGAAATGTATGATTTATTACTCAGATAAATGTGAAATACACGAGGAAGGATTTGAATCAACAGAAAAAGCCATCGATATTAAGTATTATTTTGATGAAGCTAGAAAGAGAATTGGTGTTTTAAATGATGAAGCCCCAGATGTTATTAAAGGAGTCAGGGGAACTAGCAACCGAGAGCATATTTCTGAATACTTAGCTAAGGGAATCTTAAGAGCAATGTTCAATTTGAATGTGAATAAAGATGGAACAATCAGGTACGATATGACTGAGCAACCTATTACACATTTTAAGCCAGCTGAAATTGGGACAAAATTAGAAAAATTGAGAGAAATGGGATATGAAAAAGATATTTATGGAGGGAAATTGGAAAGAGAAGATCAAATACTTGAAATATTTCCTCATGACATTATCCTTCCATCCTGCCCTGTCTCTCCTGATGAAAGGGCTGACGATGTTTTAATGAATATTGCAAAGTTTATTGACAAAGAATTGGAGAAGATTTATCAAATGCCTCGATTTTTCAATTTACAAAAAAAAGAAGATTTAATTGGAGCGTTTTTAGCCTGTATGTCTCCTCATACTTCTGCAAGTGTTGTTGGAAGATTAATTGGATTTTCCAAAGTTCAGGCTCTTTTAGCGTCTCCTTATATTCATGCTGCTATGCGAAGAGATTGTGATGGTGATGAGGCAGCAGTAATGTTGTTAATGGATTTACTTCTTAATTTTTCAAGGAAATTCATTCCATCTCACAGAGGAGGAACACAAGATGCTCCCCTTGTGTTAAACATGAAAATCAAAGCTAATGAAGTGGATGATATGATTTTTGATTTTGATGTTGGGGAGAAAATTCCATTAGAGTTATATGAGGCTGCAGAACAGCACAAACATCCTTCTGAAGTTAAAATGGAGCAAATAAGGAACAGGCTAGGGAAAGATAAAGAATTTACTAACTTGTACTTTTCATATGACACAAAAGATATTAATGCAGGTCCTCTTTGCTCTAGTTACAAGACATTGCCAACTATGCAGGATAAAGTTGACGAAATGATGAAGCTATGCAAAAAAATAAGAGCTGTTGATGTTGATGATGTTTCAAGGCTGGTAATAGAGAGGCATTTTATTAGAGATACAAGAGGAAATTTGAGGAAATTTTCACAACAAGGATTTAGATGTGTAACTTGCAATAGCAAATACAGAAGACCTCCTTTAACAGGGAAATGCACAAAATGCGGTGGAAAATTGATATTTACAATAGCAGAGGGAAGTATATTAAAATATATGCAACCTGCTTTAGATTTGGCAAGAAATTACAAAGTCAGCCCTTACTTGTTGGAAAGTCTAGAGTTGACAGAAAGATATATCCAGAGCATTTTTGGTAAAGAGAAAGACAGGCAAGAGTCTATAAGCAGATGGTTTTAAGCCATTTCTTTGTTGTTATAGATGTATTTATTATCATAACTTATTATTGCGGTTTATGAAAGAGATTGATTATTCGAAATATGATATTTAAGGCCATAAGAAAGATTTTTATATATCATAGATAGAAAAGAATCATGGCAGAACTTGATATGGGCGAGATAGGGGAAGAAGCAGGCGAATTGAATGAGAAAGTTGATAGAGAAATTGATAAGGATTTATTAAGGAAAGTAAAAAATGTAGGGCCGAGGGTATTAAGGTCTTTTGAGCATTATCATTTTATTTTTTATAGGGATTTAGTTGAATTTGTGGCGTGTGAGAAGCAATGTTATTCTTCCACGGAAGAGGCATTATCAAATTGTATGAGATATGTCGGAAGGAAGGGAGCTAAATTGGTTGTTAGGCATTTGCAGGAACAAGGACTTTTGAAGTTAGTGGAGGGGAGGCATAGACAGTTGCTTCTTTTTGACTGAAAGCCAGAATAAAATTTTAATTATGGATAAGGACCGTAAAATTCAGGACCGGAGTCAGCATTAATATATATCCAATAATAATTATCACAATCAATTACATAGGTGTATGACCATCCCCCCACTGCACCTTTAGGAGGAGCGTAGCTTTTATATAAAAGTTCTTTAGCTTTTTTTTCAACACAGAAAAAATCGTTGCCCATATATTTTAGTTTTTTTCCATTGATATTTATTTCCTCTCTTTTTATAATTGCTTTTTCAGCAAGACTTTTTCCAGTTAGGACGTTTAATTCATTATCGTCTAGAGCTACAAGAGCAGAGTATTTTTTTATAAGATCTTCGTTCACTTCTTTTTTTGGATAAGAATTATTTATCAATGAAAAAAATAATACTACAACAACTAATAGAATTAAGACTACCCCAATTAACATTTTATTCTTCATTATAAATATAGGAGAAGATAGTTTAAATAATTATCCTAGAGTTCAATTCAATTTTAAGTTAATTCATCAAATAATAAATAACAGCAGGAATTATCAAAGAGCCCATTAAATTAATTCTTCTACTATTAGAGGAAATACAAAATATGCCTAGAGAGGTTGATGTGATTAAAACAATTAAGCCAAGCCAATTTGAAAATATGAGATTAATGATAAAGAGAAAAATAATAACCCCTATAGTAAGTTTTTTGTAATTTATTTTGTTCAACGAGAGAGCAAAGAATTTTGATATTTTAATTCCCAAGAAGAAAGAGATAATTCCCGAGAGGATTATTGTTATCAAAATAGTTATAATATATTGAGGGGTTATTTGATTCAATATATTTTGAACAGCTGCAGCTGTTCCGGAGCGAGCTTTTCCTGTTGCATAGACTGTGACGAAAGAGAGAGCCATTATTATTGTATTTATAGAACCGACAAGAAAAAGAAACCCTTTTCTGTCTTGATGAATGAGTTCAGAACCTAGGGTTGCTGCATGACCAGAACTAATTCCTGGCAAGAAAGAGCAAAGAGGAGCTGAAATTATGGAAGCG
>JACPLS010000058.1:0-4467 GCA_016186375.1 Candidatus Pacearchaeota archaeon | reverse complement strand
GAAGCTCTTTTAAATTCAGCTTTAGATAACTTTATTTCCTTAAGTGGTGTTAGAGATTGTGGCTTTGGTTCATTATGGTTTTTCAGACTAATTATCAATGATGAAATGCCGAATAATCCTGATAAAAGAGGAAGCAAGGGTTCTTTTAAAGGCAAATTAAATGTTGCTAATCCAAGGAATCCTGCAAGAATGAATACTGTTAAAGAAAGTATAAAATTATCTTCTCTAAATATAAGATATAACGAAAGAAAAATTAATATAAATGGAATAAGAAATTTTATTGTTTCATAAAAGAAGGGTAGGAATAAAATAAAGAGAGGAGAAAATAAGATTATTATTGGCAGAGCGGCCAAAGAACCATATAACGTTATAACTGTTGCCTGGAAACCATGGCCTTCTTTAAACATTTCGTGGCCTGGAAGAATAGAGAGAAAAGTATCTTCTTCAGGGGCGCCGAGAAAAATTGAGGGAATAAAGTCTAGAAAAGTATGAGTAATTGACATTGAGACTATAAAAATAGCCAGGGCTATAATAGGGATTTCTGTTAGGGAGCCTAAAGAGGAAAGAAGAATCGCAGCAACTAGGTTGATATGAATTCCTGGGGCTAGGCCTGTCAAGGTCCCGGAAAGCACACCAAGGAGCAGAGCGGCTATAAGGGCTAAAATCATGGGTTTTAGGACTTCCCGCCTTTGATTTTTTGCTTGATTTGGTGGCTACCAAACCCGACTTTATCTTCGGAGTTTTTGTAAGCTCTTTCTATCATGTTATCGTCGACAATCTATTTAAATGTTGTCTCTTAATGTGGATTCCCTGACTAATTCTCGAGGTATTTTATGGTTTTTGGTGGTTTCTCGAGGAGTTTTCAGGAACTCGTGCATTACTCGTGCAACTTTATTAGAGTTATTAGGATTATTAACTTTATGCTAAAAAAGGGGATGAATGAAAGGATTTGCAGGGATTGTGGAAGAACAATAATCGGAAGAAGGATAGATGCAATTATATGCAAGGATTGCAGAAGAAAGGACCAGGAAGAATCTTCTCGAAGAGTTAAGGAAAAAGAGAAAGAAGAAAGGATTTGGAATAAGGTTGAAAGATCTGGAGTTAAGCGAGATATCGAATATAATAAAGTTAGGGAGATCTTGAAGAATTTAGAAAAGGGTCCTATTGAAGAGAAGGAGATGTATAGAGATGCTATGTTGGAAGCTATGGGGCTAAAATGGAAAACTATTGGGAATCTTGGCACCTTTGGAATGACGAGCATGGTTGAAGAAATAAATTCTGGAGAAATGAAACCTTTTTGGGAGTTTCTCGATAAGAAAATTAATGAAGCTTTAGAGAAAGAAGAGATTAAAAGAAAGGAAGAACAGAATAATAAGGAGAAGTTTAGAAACACATTTGACACTTCTTTCTAAGTGTATTCTAATTTTAGAATACTGTATGCCTTGCTGTTGATACAGTATGATTTTTATTTTATACAGTATGTAAATTCTTGAATGGTCTTGCTTTTTAAAAACAAATAATTCTGTTAGTTATGACAAAGACAACAATCTCAATAAGTTTATCAAAAGAGATTCTTGATAAAATCGAAGCTGCTAGATCGATTGCAACTCGTTCTGCTTATATTGAATTTGCTCTTAAAGAATTCTTTGAGAGTTTAGGAAAGGATAGGTTAAGATGTGTAGAAACAGAGTTGTCCAGGTAAGACTGACTGAAAGGCAGTATGAAAGATTTATTCTTAGAAAGGACAATGAAGGATACAAGACTATTTCTCAATTTGTTAGAGATTTAATGTTGAAAGATGATATGGCTATGTTAAAACTTGTCCAGGAAATCCATAAAAGAATTGTGGTGGAGAAAAATGGGAAAAACTAAACTTGTGTACAATGATGATAAATGCACAAAAGTTCTGTGGGGAGAGATAACTGGAGAAGATGATTTTTTTATTTCATTTAGAACTGAAGATGGAAATTCTTTCAGGATTAACAAGAGAAATATTATCTCTATTAAAGATTTAGGGAGCAAAAATGGTTCGTAAATATGTTCGTAAAGTTACATCACTACATAAGACAGAATTGCTTATTTTGTTTTACATAACTTCTTTAGAAGAATGGAAGATCATAACTCAAACCGATGTTGCAAAAGCTTTCAATAAGCCAATTACAAGCTTAAATTATCACTTTACGAAATTACGAGATAGGGGATTTATTGCCAAAGATAACCACTTAACAAATAATGGAAGAAAATATTTACGATATTTGAAGCACTGGGATAAAACTCTTAACAAAATGGTGAGAGCTCACAAGATACAAATTATTCTTTATCTCTTAAGATGTCCAAATTTGGAAGAACTAAAAAATATTGTTTTTACACCATTTACGAATAATCGTTATAGGGGATTGAAGTGTGAGTTGATGGGTTGTGAAGTTATGTTTTATGGAGACAAAAAGGCGGTTGCAGTTATTCCTGATATTTATGGGAACAGTGATGAGGAGATCTCTGCGGCAGTTGTTGATTTTATTTCTCAGTTGATTGATGTTTTAGAGTCAGAGATTCAGGGCCTGAAAGTAGATAACTACAAGCCTGCGAGGTTCACATCAATGCATGTAGCTATTCTAGATTCAGTCATAGCAGAGTCATTTCTCCTGGAGAAGGGTCATTGCCATTCAAATGGGAGAGTAGCTATTGATCGCTCACATGGAAGACCAGAGTTAGAAGCTGAGAAAGGAGAAACAGCATTAGAAGATATTGAAGTTCTCATTAAATATGAATCGCTTGCGAGGGAAAATCAGAAACTTAAAAAGAAAGTTGAAGAGGTAGAATTCTGTCTTGAAAAAATTCGTAAAAAGGATTTGGTTCCTATTGAGGTTAATAGTTTTGTTAAAACCCTTGAAAAGCCTTGAAATTTAGAGCTATGAAAAACCAGTTTATCGTCTATGAAATGGAAATGAGGGTATTTTCTTTCAAGGGTTTTGTGAAGACTCTGTTTCGAGGAGAAAGTCTTCAAAAGTCTTCAAAAATGAGCAAAAGTTGTGAAACCGAGATTTCCTCGTAAATTGCTTTCAAACGCTTTCAAAAAGTGGCAAAAATCTCAAGAGTTCGGAAACCGATTTTACACACAAAACGGTTTCCAAACGTTTCCAAAAATTGGTTTTTTAATAGTCTTAATAGAAATAATAACATAGTCGCGACAGGGTCAAGTGAAACTTCAAAAAACTTCAATTTTTGAAAAGATGAAAATGAGATTATCGAAGATAAACCTCAGAAAGAGGCTTATTTTGTGAAGTTTGAATGAAATGTCAAAAAACGTCAAATTTAAGGATATTAAAAATAGGCCCATCGAGGATAAATCTGGAAAATGGGCAGAATTACTGACATACTGATGCTTTTACTAAAATAGTTAAGTCTCAAGATAGATTATCTGTTCAATCGAACGGGCAGAAATCAAAAGCTCTGAACGCTCATTTACACAGGAATACGGGCAGAATGCGTTCAGAAAATCAAGGTTGTGAACAATTATTTACACAGGAAATTGGGCAAAAATTGGGCAAAAAATAAGGGTCTTTTTCCTGTTTTGGATAAGGTAGTTACTATGGACTTATTGAAAATGATAAAAAGAGTATTTTTCTTATTTTAGATAACGCTATGGGTTGTAGAGGTTTCTCAAACATAAACAAAGGTTTCAATAGGTGTAGGGATAATTCTACTAAAAGGCAGAAATAGCGCACCCAAAACAACCCCTGCAAGGAATTGAAGGGTTGAAGGAATATAGGCATACATTTGGCACCATTTGTTACATAATGTGTTACTTTCTATGCCAAATAGAAAGCTTTTTAAAGATGAAAAGAGTAATCTTGTTATGGTAACTAAATATGATATCTTTGAACTAGTATATAAAAATAGGGCTCCTATGAAGCCAGTGGATGTTGTTAAGGAGTTTAATAAATCAGATGAGAGTTATCATGCTGTTCATAAACAACTTAGAGAATTAGTGGCTATAGGTTTGCTTAGAAAAACCGAATATGGTTTTGAGGTGGATGTAAATGGAAAGACAGAAAGTTTATATGGAATAATCCAACATTGCCTGAAAAATAATGTTAGTTATAATTATTTGCTTGATAAGAATTTTGCTGCATTTTTAAGTAAGGCTTTGCAAGAAGAAGAGATTACTTCGGATGATGTAAATTTGCATCCAAGAACTTTTAAGAAATATATAGAAATACTAAACAGATTTGGATTAGTTCTTGTTATTTCAAGAAAACCGTTGAAAGTAAAAATATTTTATAATATTTTATTAAACAATCTTCTTGTTTATTTCGATTACGATCATAAGATCAATACAGAAAATACTCATTTTTATGATAAGGAAATAGAAAGGGAGTTAAATATCTTTAGAAGGCTCAAAAGAAAAGATATTGTTTTATACCGGAAAATTGTAAAGGAATTTGAGATTTCTTTTATTTATCATAG
>JACPLS010000057.1 GCA_016186375.1 Candidatus Pacearchaeota archaeon | reverse complement strand
TAAAACTTCAACAAATAAAATACATGAGAAAACAGGAATTGAAAGAAGAAATATCTATGACATCCTTAACAAATTAATTGAACGTGGATTTGTTACATATATTGATGAGAATAAGAGAAGAACATTTCATCTTTCAAATCCAAAAAAGATCTTAAGCTATATTGAGGAAAAGAAAGATATTTTAAATAATATAAAAAATAAAGTCTCTGATATTATGCCGGATATATTATCTAGGTTTGAATCCAAAAAACCAGATATTAAGGCAGAAGTTTATCGAGGTATTGAAGGAATAAAAGCAGTATGGGAAGATACTCTTAATTATAAAGTAACATATTGGATAGGCTCTGGAAGATATGTTCCTCGGAGATTTCCAGATTTTTTCAATAATTGGAATAAAAGAAGGATTTCGAAGAAAATTGTTTGGTTTAACTTGCACCGTATTGAAATGAAAAAGGAAATAAAACAATTCCAATTTGAACATCTTCGCTTTCTGCCAAAAGAATTTAGTGCTAACCCTGTTGTAATTTGCATATATGGAAATAAAGTTGTGCAATTTCTTTATGGAGAGACTTTATTTGCTTTTCTTATAGAAAGCAAAGAGCTTTCTGAAAATTATAAGGCTTATCACAAATTTCTATGGGATAATGTAGCTAAAAAATAATAATATTCGTATAAATATCTATTACAATATTAAAGTATAATTAATTATTTTTGATATCTTACAAAAAATAAATAGAGTAGATGATTTGGCTTGTATATTACAAATTATATTGAAGGTTTAACAAAAAATGAAGTAATTAAACAATTTTAAGTATTCCTTCTTGGCTTCTATTAACAGTAATTTCTAAGCTTTCCTCAATATGGAGACGATAATTATGATTTCCTTCTTTGTATTCTCTAATAAAGATTTTTCCTAAAACAGGACGATCCAAGGGAACAATAGACTTTCTTAGAGTATTTTGTTGTTCAAGGATATAATCTCCGCACAATTCTTGTAAATTACTAATATGGTGATGGGTCTCTTCAAGTGGAGGTAAAACATAAACATTCTTTCCTGATAATACGATTATTTTAATTCCGTGATTTTGAATTGCTTCTAAAATTCCTTGATAATTTCTTCTTCTGCGCCATCCTTCCTTGTGTTTAACAATCCAATCAGTTAACGCTCCCTCAAAACCAATATCATGTTCAGCTTTTTCGGATTCTATCCACTTATGATCTAAAATTTCCTGACGCTCTGCCAGAAATTCCCGATAGAGAGATGTTGGATTTTGCAAAATCGTAAATGCTTGCCTCCCGTGAGTTTCCATTTGATAAATATCTAAAGATTTACTATTATTTAAGCATTGTTCTTCCCTAGAAAATAACAAATAATATGATTTGCACTTAAAGATGTGAAGGTTTAAAAGGCTGTGAAAATTGATGTGAAAGATTGAAAATGACACATTACGATAATACTAACAATGAATTTTTTGCATGTGCTTATAAAAGTTCCAGAGCTCGTTCGGTTTTACAGTTTGAAATTTCAAGGGGTGTTGGTGAGCCGGTCCATATGTCTAACATAGCATTAGCTTTCGAACATGACTGTCATTCTGAAACATTACCAGATGATCGACGCTTGATTATCTCTAAAGTTAGAGAATATTTGGAGATTTCCGGATTTACCGAACTTGCTTATTTGGTGGAAAGAACTGCAGACAGTAATATTAGAAATTTAAGTGTGCCTAGACACGATTGAGTAATTTATTATTATTCGTTATTGATTAAAAGTAATTATTAATTCTTAAAAAAGATTTAAATACTAAGAAAATTATTTTTGCTTAAACTTCTTACTTAAGTTTGAGAGAAAGCAAAAATAATTTTCGAGGCTGAGAAACTCTTTGAGTTTCGAGGTGCTCAGAAACCTTCTGTTTCTGACATGCTCAAGAACTCCATTCACGCTCTGGAATTTACTCCGGAATTCTTGACACATTGAATTACTATTTTTATTATGCAAATTGATTATTTGAAAAATCCTCTTGCTATAGTAAAAAGATTTGACATACCTTATGGAAATCCTGGAGAGAATTTACATCTCGAAGGCAGAATAATTGGGCGTACTGAAGAAGGATACGATGGAGTTAATTGGTTTAGTGGAGAAGTTGTTTATCAAAAACAAAGAAGTGAGGTTGGAGGGCAATTACTAGATAAGCTCCATCATGATTTAAAAAGAGGAGCACCAACTATAATGGGAGTTAAGTTAATGCTTAAAAAATGGTGCGATTCTATGAGATTAAAGTGGGTATTAGAAGAAGATGTGTTAGAAGGAGTAAGATTTTAGAAGATTATAAAAGCCAATTCCTAGAACTACAAACTAATCAATTTCACTTTAGCATCAGGGACGGAGGTGAAATTTAAGGCTGCTAAGTAACTAATACCTTTTTCATCACATAATTTTATTATTCCACTCGTGGCTGTTCCATCTATTATTACTGCTGATATTTCTTTTACAGCTCCCAAAATAGCTCTATTAATCTCCTTTGAAGAAATTCTTCTGATAATTTCATTATTCTTATCCAAGATCAAGGAATCTTTGCTTCCTTTTATACTCTCATATACCTTTCTTAAAGATTCTTTCACATCACCAGGCATTGATTGCTCATCAATTTTAGAAGAGCTTTCTTTTTCTTTTTCATTAAAACTATATCCGTTAACATTTCCAATTCTGCTTAGAAATTCTTTTGCAGGTAATCTTTTTCTTAAGGATATAAGTATTTCTTTGCCTGTTAGCTCTTCAACTTCTTTGCCATCTGGTGCAACTGCAACCCACTCAATTTTAGCATTACTAATAACATTTTTAGCAATAAGTTTTCCTCCCCTGTCTCCGTCGATAAATAGTACAAGCTCTTTGCTTTCACCAAGCTTAGAAATTTCTGCAGGTAATTTAGTCCCGTTCATACCTATGACATTATTAACTCTGTTTTTTAGTAAATTTACAACGTCTGCCCTACCTTCTACAACAATTACTTCATTTCCTGACAAGTCACCAGCGGGAAGTTTCTCATTTCCATATTCCTGAATTTTTTCAGCTCTGCTCTCTTCTTTTAGTGTTTTTGTAAATTCTTCTAATTCTCCTTTTGTTTCCAAGGATTCAAGTAGTTTTTTTGCCCTATTGATTATAAAGTCTCTTTTACTTCCTCTGACATCTTCGATTTTTGTGATTTGGATTAGTGCTTCAGTTGGGCCTATTCTATCAATGGTTTCCAAAGCCGCAGCAATAATTGTAGTTTCTGACTTGTCAAGGGCTGTAGGAACTTCTATGTCTCCAAGTGTTTTACCGTCAACTGCCTCCAGGCTTACTTCAATACGGCCAATTTTTCCTTCTTTTTGTAGTTCGCGCATTTCAAGTTCTGAGCCCAATAAACCTTCTGTCTGCCCGAATATGGCTCCGATTACATCAGGTTTTTCAAGATGACCTTCTGCTTTAAATGAGGCATGAATCATATACTTTATTGATACTGGACTTATTTTTGCCATTTTAATTCTATTTCAATTTAATTATCTTCCAAATTAACTTATACACTATATACTATTCTTAGAAAGAAATTTTTTATTGCAATTGTCCGCATGGACGTGAATATGAAGGTGAAACTTCTTTCTTAATTTATCTTGATTTTACCCTATTTAAATTTTGCTTTTTTGTTAATTTCCACTTTTTAATTAATTAAGTATTATAAAGTAATAACAAGTATAGAGGCAAGCTTTAAATACCTTAAGGAATATTGAAAAAAAACCTAATATGGAAAGAAAAGAGGTTAAAAAAGGAAATGAAATACCAAAGCAGGAAGAGTCCGAGCTAGGTATTGATGAGGTAGATGGTCTTTTCGAAGACCTCGAATCTCTAGAAAATTGATTTTTTTCTGCCTTTTATAAGGCATTTATTTTTTTATTTTATAAGAGATATATGCCACTTGCTTTGTTAATTTTGCGAGCATAAATGTCTTCACTAGAATATCACTTGTGTTTTAGAAAAATTATCTATAAAAATTATTGGTGTGTTTAAAGTTCTTCCAGGTATCTTGAAGCTTCTGGGATATCTCTATCATCTGGGAATTGAGAGGAAGAAGATCTTCTTAATACTATCTCGTCATTTGAGTCAGAGTAAGATAGACAGAAAGTAGTTTCTCTATCACCTGATTTTGTAGTTAATGTAACAGAGGTAATATCGCTGTTTGGTGATCTGAATGTCACGGAATAATAGTCTTGTGTGATAGGGTTCCAATAAGCTTCAAACAATCCACAATCAATTTGTGATCTCATTTAATCAATAACACAGCGGACTATTTAAGTTTGATAGTAGAAAATTTACTTATTTTTAATAGTGAAAATTTAAAAAAGCTTTTTTTGCCTTGTTGATGATATAAGAGAATCAAAGTCTCTTCCTAAAAGAATGAGAACTTGGTTGGCAATAGGCTTGATTTGCTTTTCTATGTAATGATCATAGTCGATTTTATGCTTTAGATTTTGGATAGGTTCTGGACCGTCTGTTGTTAAATAATATTGTATAATATTGGAATCAAGTTTTTCCAATTTTCTTGCTGCTTTAACATGTGGGGGAGTTGTTTTTGTGTATTCTGTAAGTTCTTTCCTAATTGATTTTCTATAAATTAATTTATCATCCAATTCTCCCTCTTTTAATCTTTTAATATAGTTTTTTATGAGGAAATCTAGGGATTCGTGATGAAATAATTTAAATAAGATTTCACGTTGAAAATCTTGGGCAGCTTCAGTCCAATCTCCTCTTATGGCTTCAAGTCCTACAATTTCTAGTTCTTCTTTACCATTTTTCTCTATTAAGCCTGCATAACGCTTTTTAGCTGCTTTATCAGAGTCTTTTCCTCTCATAAGAGGGAACATTAATGATAGATAGAGTTTTTCAAATTCAAGTTCAAGAAAAGATTTTCTATTATAGTTTTCTTTTACATATTTATGATAAAATTCATTTATGTAATCCTGAAGTTCTTTTCCTAACTTTTGAGCATTAATTTTCTCAAGTTTCGTATTAACGAAATTTGAATCTGTATCAGAATAAATAACTTTAAACCCTTTTTTTTCAATTTCTTTTGCAGTTAATTGAATTATCTGTCTACCAAAATTAGTAATAGAAGAAGCCAAGTCAAAATCAAAATATCTACAATTTGGTGATGCTAGGACTCCGTAAAAAGAATTTTGGATAATCTTTATTGAATAATTTGCCAATTCCCGGCTTTCTCTTTTTGCTGTTTCTCTTGCTTCGTGAAGTTTTTGGAGAATATCTGGCAAAATTCCTTGTTGGTTTTTAAAATAAACTTTATTTGGTGATTCTATGGAACCTTTTTCTTTATCTTTGCCTAGGTAGGATGCGGGGTCGATATTGAATGTTTTTATTATTGAAGGATATAGAGACTTAAAGTCAAATACAAGAACATTTTGGTATATTCCATGAATAGGGGTTTGGACAAATCCCCCTATGATTTTTGATTCCTTTTGGCCATAGTGAGTTGTTGGTGACACAAAACCTCTCTTCCGAGCCTCTCTAATATATAAAGAATCGAATGCAGCAATAGATGCAGTTATTTTATCCAGAGGCATACCGGTAAGTTGTGAGCGCTCTATTGCAAGATTAATAATTTTTGTTTTTTCAATAATGTCGTAAACTAATTTACAGTCTAAGAGATTATAATCAACTATTTTTTGAGGGTCAGTATCATAAAGTATTTCAATTTCATCATGCCTTTTCTTTCCTTTAATTAATTTGCCAGTACCGAGAATAGATTGTGATACATCTTCAAGAGTGTAAGTATCAAACTGGGCGTTTTTAATTGATGGGGCTTCTTTTATGAAAGGATCTTTAATCAAATTAAGGGCATCTAAGACCTGTCTCCCTTGAAAGTCTGCTGAAGAGGATTTAAAGAAATTATCTTCAATACGGATTTTTCCTTCAACATTTGTTCTGCCAAGGTCAAAAGGAATTTTATTATTGTTGAAGAGATTGCGCAGGAAGACCAGATCAAAATCTATTAAATTCCATCCAGTAATAATATCGGGGTCAAATTTTTTTATTTCTTCTCTAAATCTTAAAAGACATTCTGCTTCAGATTTGCAAGAGATAGCATTATCTACTTTCTTGTTAGATACTATAAAGTTTTTTTTATAATTTTCTGAATAAAGGCCTATGCAATACAAATTTCCAGATTTTTTGCTTGATTCTGTATCAATTGAAAGAATTTTTAATTTAGGGTTAAGAATTGAAGGCTTTATATCAGGATTTTTAAAAATACGATCAATTTTCTCACTGGATTCTGATTCACCTTTAATTTCTATCGATCCTAGAATATCATTGTCAATAAGATATCTTTGGACAGGTTTTATATCTGCTTCATATGTATCAGTTGTTTTGTGCAAGGCTTGTGCAAGTTTTGTTAATTCAGAATTTAGAGGATGTGATATTTTTGTAACTTTATCACCCTTAAAGTTTGTAAAAGGTACAGATTCAAATTTGTATTTTTGAAGAATTTTTTTTACTTTACCAGTGTCTGATGATCTAATAAAGAAATATGGCTCAATTGTTTGCGAGGTAAAGAAAGATTGTCCGTTTTCCAAACGGCCAAAGAGATGAATTTCTGTTTTGCCATTATTTATTTGATGCAATGCGTCAACAATGTACCCTTTCATTTTATTATAAAGGTGAGAGAGTTTTATAAGTTATCTATTGCCTAATTTATATTTTAATATCAAATTGTCATTTTTAAGTGGTTAAATAGAAAGGTTTTTAAATGGGGGTTTTTTCTATTACATATGGAAGGAAATACACAAGAAACAATTTTAAGAAATCGATTAGTTAAAACCCTTCTTAATGGTTTTATTAATTCTTTCTTTCCTGATACAATGCAAGATTTTGATAAATTAGCAAGAATAGGAGATCCTAGAGTTTTTTATCAAACCGCAGGAGAAAAGGGTTACTTTGATGAAAAAGATATTACAGGAACCCCATTAATGAGATATAGAGATTTATTCTTGACAGGAAGAAGTTTGGTAAATAGAGATTATGCTTATAGATATACTGAATTAGCAAGAATAGCACTTAGAAGATTTCCTGAATTAGAAAGAGGGGAAAAAATTGGAGTGACTGAAATAAAGAAAAGATTATCTAGAATAAAGGAAACTGGATATGATGTAAGAACTTATAGCACTATGAAGAAAAATGAATTGTGGAATTATTGGATGCAGATTAAACAGAAAATAAGAAGAAGTGCTGATATTTATTGTCCTGATGTTTTAGTTGAAATAGATGATTTCAATAAAAGGCAAAAAACAAGTTCTTTAGATCATCTTTAGATAAACTTTTATATTCCTTGTTCTTTGATATATTATGGGTTTACAGATAGGAGAGATTGTTCCAAGAAAAGAAATTAATATTGAAGATTTAAAAGGGAAAATTATAGCTGTTGATGCTTTTAACGCGATTTATCAATTTTTAAGTTCAATAAGGCAGCTAGATGGGACACCTTTGATGGATTCAAAGAAAAGGGTAACAAGCCATTTATCGGGACTTTTTTATAGGAATATTGCTTTGCTTTCTGATGGCCTTAAATTAATTTATGTTTTCGATGGAGAATATCATGTTTTGAAGGGAAAAACGCAAGAAAATAGAGAGGAAGCTAAAGATTTAGCGAAGGAGAAATTTATGCAAGCTGTTGAAGATGAAGATATCGATTCTATGCATAAATATTCGAGAGGCTTTACAAGATTAACTGAAGAAATGAAAGAAGAAAGCAAGGAATTATTAACTTCTATGGGGATTGCAGTAACTCAAGCTCCCGGAGAAGGGGAAATGCAGGCTTCTGATCTAGTTAAGGAAGGTGAGGCCTTTGCTGTGGGAAGTCAGGATTATGATGCACTTGTTGTTGGAGGAAAATATCTTATTCAGAACCTAACATTATCGCGAAAAAGAAAAACACCAAGTGGTTTTGTTTATATTGCTCCGGAGATAATTGAATATGAAAGGGTATTGAATGATCTTGGAATAGATGCTGATCAATTTATCTGCCTTGCAATTTTAGTTGGGACAGATTTTAATCCTGGTGGAGTTAAAGGTATAGGGCCGAAAAAGGCTCTTGCTCTTGTAAGACAAAAGAAATTCCCTGTTCAGATATTTAAGGATGTTGAGGAGAGATTAGATTTTAATTGGCAAGAAGTATTTGAAATTTTTAAAAAGCCGAACGTAAAAAAGGAAAAAATAGAATTTCCTAAAATAAATGAAAACAAGATTAAGGAAATTCTGGTTGATAGGCATGAATTTTCCTTGGAAAGGGTGGAAAACCAAATATTGAAACTGCGTGAATCTAAAAAAGAAGGCTCACAGCAGAAGTTGTTTTGAATTTCTAAGACTTCTGCCACACTTCAAATTAATTATTCAATAATTGTAACGAGGGTTTTTATATACATATCATTATCTTATTTAATGGAATTAATAGGAAATAGAATCATTACCGATAAAA
The DNA here is from genome assembly GCA_016186375.1 of Candidatus Pacearchaeota archaeon. Lineage (GTDB taxonomy): Archaea > Nanobdellota > Nanobdellia > Pacearchaeales > GW2011-AR1 > VGKP01. The sequence continues at coordinate 34,136 of JACPLS010000057.1, read as the reverse complement.
TACCCAACGAATTAGACCTTTTTGTTTTAAAGTTTTTAAAAATATTATGTAAATATACAGATTATATTATAATATCCGGATATGTTTCTATTCTTCTTGGAAGATCAAGGGCAACAGAAGATATTGATCTTTTTATTAAACCTCTGAAAAAGGAAGTTTTTTCTCGTTTTTACCATGAATTAATGCAAAATAATTTTTGGTGTATTAATACTGAAAATGAGAATGAAATATTGAGTTATTTAGAAGATCGATTAGCAGTTCGGTTTGCAGAGACAAACACTCATGCACCAAATTTTGAGATTAAATATCCAAAAGACGAATTAGATGAAGAGGCATTTGATAATTACTTGTCTGTTGTATTAAAAACTGGAGAAATAAAAATTTCTTCTCTAGAACGGCAAATCGCTTTTAAAAGATACTATCTGTCCTCTGATAAAGATGTTGCCGATGCACTCCATATTGAGGAATTATTCAAAAGTAAGATAGATAATGAAAAAGTTAATAAATATAAAGAATTAATAAGACTTAAGAGGAAATAAATTATGAAAATTGAAAGAACATTGTTTTTAAAACCGGGAAGAGATAATGCTCAGGAACGTGAGAACTTTGTTAAATTTTGGGCGAATTATATGAAAACTGTTGATGATTTAACTTGGAGTAAGCAACAAAATGTTTTAATTAACTCACAGATTCTCAATATCAGAGAATTTTATAAAAATCTTTTAAAGACTAAAGAAGGAAGAGAGGTTCTTGAAAGACTTAGAAAAGAGAGAATAAAAGTGAGGAAAGAATGATATAAATATCTTATCGATGATATTAAAGAATTATCGGCATTAGAATGCCAAAAATTATGACTTTTTTGGCAATAAAATGCCAAAAAAGCAAAGATTTAAATAGGGAAAATTATTAAGATAAATATGGATAATTCAAAACTAAAAGAAGCAAATCCTTGGTGGGAAGACAAAGAACAAATTAATAAAGATTTGCATATTGTTAATTTCGAGAAGCAGAAATTTAAGTGGAAATATGATATAATATCTGACTTGGAGGAAGGAATATATAGTTTAAGAGGACCAAGGCAGGTTGGTAAAACAACTTGGATAAAACAAAAAATTAAGGATATATTAGAGTTTAGTAATCCAAATAATGTGTTTTTTTATTCCTGTGACAATATTAAAGATTATGTGGGACTTAGTGAAATAATTGAATTATTTTTGGAGTTATCAGATAAAGTGGGAAGGAAATATATCTTTCTAGATGAAATACCTTATGTGAGTGAATGGCAGAGAGGAATAAAGCATCTTTATGATGCTGGAAAATTTGTTAACTGTTCGATTGTATTATCAGGTTCACATTCTATTGATATTAAAAGAAGTGTTGAACTACTTCCGGGGAGGGGAGATGAAGGTAAGAGACATTTTACCATGTTGCCTTTAACATTTAATCAATATTTAGAGTCTATAGGAAAGAGTATTAAATTGACTAATAATTTTGACAAGAATATTGCTTTACTTAAAATAAATTTTAAGACATTGAATCATGAATATAAGAACTATTTGATGACTGGAGGTTTTATTAAGATAATAAATGAATTTTTTTCGACTAGAGAAATATCTGATGCTTCTTATGACGTTTATCTTAAGTGGATAATTGGAGATTTAGCTAAATGGGAGTTAAGTGAAGATTTTTCAAAGCAAATTGCGAGAAGGGTTATGGAATCTTATGTAAGCGAGTTATCATGGTCGTCTATAAAGTCCGGAACTGATATTGATTCACATCATACAATATCAAAATATGTTATTGCACTTGAAGAAATGTTTGTCTTTAATTTCTTATATAAAATGGACTTCAATAAAAAAATTTCAGATTATTCAAAATCTAAGAAAATCTATTTTTCTGACCCATTTATATTTTCAGCATGTTACAAATGGATTAATGGCTTGGAAGGAAATTTTAAGAATTACCAGAACTATTTAGAAAGAAATAAGGACAAAATATCTGAAGGAGTTATACTTTTTCATTTAATTAATATTATTTACAGAAAAATCAAATCAAATATTTATGATTATAAAGATAGGATTTATTATTGGACTAATAAATTAAAAACTAAAGAAATTGATTTTATTTACAGGAAGGTTGCTTTCGAATTAAAATATAGAGAAAAAATTAATTCCAATGATTATAGATCATTAAAAGAATTTAATGACGGTTATTTGATAACAAAAAAAACTTTTGATAAAAGAACATTTCCTCTTCCTGCTTTTTTGATTTTATTAGAAAATCACAGCGATATGTTCTTGAAAGACTGAAAAAATAGAATATAATTCATATTTCTTTTATTTGATTTTGTTTAAGGTGTTAATGGAGGACGTGGTCTTGGTGGATGAGGGGGAGATGGATTTTTAGGAGGATAAATATTATAAATATGAACTTGCCTGTTGTCTTCTAAGTGAATATTTGTGTCTCTGTGATGCGGAGCAGGAGGATATTGAGGATTTTGGGTATTTGGTGTTTGAGTTTGCTGACGCTGCTGGAGTTGCTGTGTTGGATGATTGTTTTTGATAATTCTTCCGGCAATTAAAGCTCCCCCCATCGTGATACTTACGGCTGTTGCAATTCCCAAACTCTGTTCTGTAAGCGAATCATGTGTTTTTACAAAATAATATGCACCAATATCTCCAGCTATAACTGCAGCCGCAAGTATTCCTAATCTTTTTGCTAAACTCATAATATTTTGCCTTTTTTAGGGTATTTAAAAGTTGTTATTTGTTACTTTATTCCTCTTGATCTTAGTTCAATATCTTCTAATTTTTCCAAAGTTTCAGCTTTTTGTTCTCTTCTCTCTTCATTTTCTCTTTTTGTTTTTTCCTTTATTTTTTTTCCAATGGTTTTCATGAATAAAGAGTAAATATAAAGAAGAATTATTGTAATTAATATTGATCCTAAAATAATCCATTTATTTTTAAATAAAGGAACAAAGAAGGAAACTGTTTTTACAATCATACCGAACTGTGCTGAAATCGTAGGTATAATTATTGCAATTGCCAAAGAAATCCATCCTTTCATTTGAAATGGTTCTTTTACCGCTTTGTAGATTATTACAACAATAGCTATCCAAACACCTAAAGAAAGAAAAAATAACCATGAAAGAGAAAATTCAATACCTATAAGAAATTTAAATGCCGGACTTAGAGCCTTTAAAATGCTGCTTATACCCAATAAAAATCTTCCCACTTGTGTTCTCTCTAGTATTTTTGTCCATTCTTGTTTCAAGTATTCAGTTCTTTGATCAGAAGTTGACAGATTATCTGAAACATCTTGGACTTTTTCGACATTTCCTTGTAATTCTCCAAGTTGATCTTCGAGTTGTGCTTTTGAAAGATAAGAAAATAAGAATATAGTGATAAATATAATTACAGCTAGATTTGAAATAAGTCTTTTTTTCATTTAATGAATAATGAAGGAGAGTTTAAAAATTATATGCTTTCTAAGTTTTTTCTTAGTTCAACTATCTCTCTGTTTAATCTAATTCTCTCTTCATTACTTTCTGCACCAGCTAATGCAGTTTGGAGGTCTTTAATTTTAGCCACTATTCTGTCTCTCTCTATATTACCAGTTTTTTCGAGTGATGTATCTGTTTTTGCTTTCCCTATCCATTTTTGTATTGTGCCATGTTTCCAGAGAACTATGAAACAAGCAAAAGCCATAATTGGGTAAATAACCAACCAACCCTGATTACTTGAAGTATACATGTTATTAAACCAGAGAAAAATGATTATAATTCCCAAAGCAATCCAAATTAATTTTCCCGCTATGGAATACTTTTCCATTTTTACTTCAATTATATAAAAAGCGATAACGAATGGTACTAATAAAACAATTGCTGCAACTAAAGCACTTGAAGGCAAAGCTATTGCTTCTAAAAGACCTGAGGGAAGAAATCTGATACCAATCAATGCAACAATTGCTCCAACAGCAAAGTTAAGTCCACTTCTACCTCCAAAAATATTAACAGAATCTAAGATGCCATAAACTATTAATGTCGCTAAAATAAAAGCTAGAATTTGAATTACAAATTGATTTCCTGTTTCTGATGAGCCTAAAATAGCTTCAAAAACTGGGCCTCCGAAACTTTTAACCCCTTCAATAAAACTAGTTGTGCCTTTTGCAATATCTTCTGGGACATCAGCCATTACAACATTACTGAATAACATCATTAGAAATATTGTGCTTAAAAAATAAAAAATTAAATTCGCCTTATTCTTTTTCATCTTTACTTTAGGATTATTGACTTTATAAATATTTCTAAGTTGCTCTCGAAATATTTATAAAGAAGGAGTAATTGGAAATTAAATGATGAAAAAGGAGGGCATTGTATCATTATTTTCTTTTGTTTTTACCATTTATTTAATAGGTTTAGTGTCTGCTCAATATGATTTAGCTAATCCACGAGACTTTACAGAGAGCATTGTCCAAGGAGTAGGAGATATAGCTACCCCTGTTTTTAGTGCTCTTTTTGGAGTTTATCAGTCAGACGAATTTCTATTTGTAAAAATATTGGTATTTATTTTACTTTTCTTAGGAATAAGGTTGGGAGTTAAAGCAATACCTGCTTTAGGAGAACAAACTGGAGTCGTCAATATTATTTCTTTAGTTGTATCTTTAATCGCAATAAGATTTTTATCAGAAAGTGATCTTGTTAGGGGAATTTTATTACCTTATGGTGTTTTGGGAGTTGCTGTTTTAACGGGCTTGGTTTTTGTTTTATATTTCTTTTTTGTTGAAAAAACAGTTAGCAGTGCCGGAGGAAGAAAATTTTTATGGTTTCTTTTTGTATTAATAATGGCTGTGTTGTGGTTTAGCCAAAGAGATAAACTTTCAGGAGTTACAAATTTTATTTATTGGGGAGCTTTAGGACTGGGGATATTGATGTTTTTCTTTGATAAAAATGTTAAGAGATATTTTGACAGACAAGCCAATTATGCCACAGCGGTTCAAGCTATAAATAGACATTTAGGCCAATTATACACCGATTATAATAATGCGATGAATGTTCCAGGAGATGCTGGAGATAGAATGAGGAAAGATATAATGAAACAAATTAAGAGATTGGAAGAAGAGAAACACAAATTATCTTGATAAAAGTAAGTTATTTTGCAATATTCTCTTAGGTTTATTTCTAGTAAATAATTAGTTCCATCTGTAACTTAAATTTTATTTTAAGTGTAACCAAACAATAATTCCTTTCCTTGTTCATTAATAATCTTTGAGAAATTATTTAAAAGTAGTTCATTGTTAACAACTTTGTTTACGATAAGCGAAGGATATACGGAATACTGAATTTTATCCATTTGTTATGGAAGAATTACCAAAGTTTAGTGTTGTGAAGAAATTTGTTTTAAGTCTTTTCGAGTAATGGTTTTTCTATTTAACACATATTTCCCGACTCGTCTGAAGCCTACGATGTCTTTGCAGTAGTAGGTATGGATTAATAAGTAATAAAATAGTTGTTTATAATTATCAAAAATGATAATTATAATAGATAGAAATATTTATAAACTCTAAATTATAGATGGAAATATGAATACAATAGAATTGCTTAAGAAGATTGGTAAGTATAAAATTTTTACTTTTAATGAGTTTGTAAGATTAACTGGGAGAAGTTGTAGTTATTGTAGATTATATTTACATAGACTAAAAAAGAAGAAATTGATTTTTTCAATTGAAAGAGGAAAATATACTTTATTTGATGATTCTATTGTGTTTTCTTCTCTTATCACTGTTCCATCATATATTACTTCACTTACGGCGTTTAGAATTTATAATTTTACAGAGCAGTTACCTAACAATATAATGATTGCTGTTCCTAAAAGCAGAAAGAAAATAAATTTTTATGGTACAGATATATCTTTCTTTAAGATACATGACTTTTGGGGTTATAATAAACTTAATTATAGGGGAAGCAACATTTTTATTGCCGAAAAAGAGAAAAGTATTATAGATGCTTTATTGATAAAAAGGATTTCTTTCGATGAAATATTTAAAGCAGTTAAGACTAAGGATTACGATGTTGATTTGTTAAAGAGATATGCTATTAAAACAAAAAACAAATCACTAATTAAGAGGCTAGGATATCTGTTAGAGATAAATGGTTTAAATGCTGATGAATTAATCTACCTTATTGATAATAATTATATACCTCTTGATTTTAATATTAAGAGAAGAAAAGGAGAAAAAAACAAAAAATGGAGGCTTTTAATTAATACAAAATTATATGATAACTATTGAGACTATTAAAGATATTGCGAGATTAAAACATATAACAAATTTAGGGCATGCAGAGAAGGACTATCTTTTGGATTTGATTTTGCTTTCTATCTCTAAAAGGACAAAAAATGAGCTTGTTTTTAAAGGTGGAACTTCTCTATTTAAATTTTACAAACTTGATAGATTTAGTGAAGATTTGGATTTTACTTTAAAAAAAGAATTAGATATTGATAAATTACTTAATGAAATTATTATTGATTTGAGAGCGTTTGGGGTTGATGTTGAGATTAAAGAAAAGAAGAAAGCATACAATTCTTTCCTAAATACTTTAAGAATAATGGGACCATTATTTAATGGTAATCAAAATTCTTTAGCAAGTGTAAGAATTGATATTAATATAAAATCTAGTATTATTATTGAACCTTTTTTTGGCAAATATGAATCGCTTTATCCAGACATCCCAAGCTTCAGTTTATGTGTAATGGACGAAAAAGAAATTTTGGTTGAAAAAATAAGGGCAATTTTAACTAGAAATTATGCTAGAGACTTGTATGATTTAAATTTTTTATTGAGAAAAGGAGTAAAACCAGATTTTAATTTGTTAAATGATAAACTTGAGTATTATAAAGAAAAGTTTAGTAAAAGTAAGTTTGTTAAAAAAGTTAATGAAAAGAGAGATGTTTGGAAAGCAGAACTTGAGCCTTTCATAATTGGAGATTTGTTAGAATTTAAAGATGTGAAGAATTTTGTTTTAAGTTTTTTCGAGTAATAGTTTCTCTGTTTAACACTTATTTCCCGACTCGTCTAAAGCCTACGATGTCTTTTCCGTGATAAATAGGAACTTCAGCAGCTTTCTGACTGCCAGTGCCTGTAAATGCCATTACTGCACCTAAGATTGCTAAAATTGCCCCTGCAATCATAAGGTAGAGATTTGTAATTTGCGCCGGGATAAAAGAGACAGCTGACCTAACTGGGGGAATAGAACTGATTACCAATAATATAAGGCCAATTATCAAAATTATCCAACCAACAATTTTTGCCATTTTTCTTATCATCTCCTTCTTTTAAATATAGACAATCTGATTAATAATACTCGATATTTAAATGTTTCTTGGGCTACATTTGGTGTGTATACACTAACTCATAATAGTGGTTATTATTTATAATTTATCGTGAAAATTCTTTAAAAAGTATAAGATATAAGAATTTATTAACTTCAAAGATCTTCTTATAGGTGATAGTATTCTCTTAGACAGATATTATATGGGGAAAAGATATGGCGGAAGAAGATAATGAAGGAATGATATTTCAAGATATTGATATAGAAATAAGAAATCTTAGATAGAGAGTATCTTATTTAACAAAAAAATTTAGTTCTTTTTCTATTTCAGAAATAGTCAACTACAGACTGAATCAAAGAGATGAAGCCGATGTATTTGATATTGAGGATTATTTGACTTATATTGCTCCTAATGAAATTAAAGACCAAGTTCTGGATGAAATAGGTTTGAGAGATAAGTATTGAAATATTATTGTTGACGAGCAAAATAAAATTGACATCTTTGATTTACCTTATTCTGACAATAGCCAAATTATTACAGCTTTAATCATAATTATTACAATATTTATTTATTGTTGGTATTCTGGTTAGAAGAAGCATTTTTTAAGATATTTTACTATATAAAAATTAAATTAAAAAGAGGGTTTTTCAAAACCCCCAATTAATGATTCAGATGGAAAAGTCACTGATTATCAATAAGCACTTTTTCTATTTCTTTTATTATGTCACCAGAACAAGTATTCCAGAAATCAACTATCTCTTTTGCATGCTCAACAGATACGATCTTGCCCCTATAGCTTGCATCGTGCCTTAACATTTCAAATCTATTTAGAAAATTCAGTTTTGCCCTCTCTTTTATGTCAAGTTCTTTTAGTATTTCAAGGCTTATTTCATGTCCTCTAAGGACTTCATATCCTTTAAGAAGCCAGACAATATCTCCCAGCTGTCTGATTGAGTCGTATATTTCTTTATAGATGACTGTTGAGTTTTTTTCTGAGATATTTAGATCTTTCATTACTTCGGCATTAAGTTTAGCAATATTTATTATTGCTCTTGCTTCTGCTATGTTCCTCTCTTTTATTCTTAATTTTCCTTCTTTGAGTAATTTTTCAATTTTTTCTTGTCTCATCTCTTATGTCTAAGAACCCAGAAATAATTAATCCGTTTAGTATGCTAATGAATGTTTCTCTGAATTCTTTATCAGACAAGCGTACTTTTGGGAAAAGATGGAACTCAAATTTTCTCTCAATCTCGTATTCAATTTTTTTCAGCAATTCTTTTTGTCGATTATTGAATATTTTATCTTCTGATTTAATTATTGAATACTTATTGACATGAGAAGTTTCTATAGCAATATCAATATCTGAGATGGATATATCCTTGCCATATCTAAAACTACCGAATAATATTATACTTTTCGGTCTGTCAAAGACCTCATCTAAGACGTTGATTAAATTACTTTTATAGATAAAATTTAAGTTATAAGCTATTTTATGTCTTATAAATTTCCATTCCTCTTGCCTTCCTTTAATCTGCCATATTTTCTTTCCCAATCGTGAAGTTTCTATTATTTTTGCATTATTTAATTCACTAAGAATTTTTTTCATATTCTGCTTAGCTACTTTAGCTTCTTTGGCCAACTCGCTCAAAGTGAATTCTTTATCCGGATACTGGAATATCTTATCCATTATTCTCAACTTAGCAGTTTCTTTATATATATTTAGTTCCATTTTATTACTAAGAGTTCTAATTTATTACTTATATAATATAATGTTACTATATAAATATATCTATCTATGTTAAAATTAGCATTTTGTGAAGGACCTATAAAATGATAAATTACTGATTTTCTGCCAGACCTTTTCTCTGCCTGATCTTTCTTATAACATCGGCCTGTAATTCTAAGGGCATCTTTTGGAATTCCTGGTCCATTAAACTGCTTACACCCCTTCCTTCCGTTGAAGAGCGAAGGTCATTACTCCATCCAATCATTTCTGCAACTGGAATCTTGGCTTTTATGAAAGTGTCATTACCTTCTTGTTGAACGTCTATTAATACACCTCGTTTTGACCCGATTAAAGAAGTCACAGCCCCCATAAAATCAACAGGTACTTCGATTAAATGTGTTTGAATAGGTTCAAGCACAATTGCTCCTCCTTTACGTACAGAATCAAACATACCTAGCCTAACTGCAGGATAAATTTGAGCAGGACCTCTGTGCATGTGGTCAACATGTAATTTGGCATCATGTAATATTAATTTAGTTTTCATCAAAGGCTCTTTTGCTAATGGCCCGCCGTCGACTACTAATCTCCATCCATCAATAATTGATTCTATTACTTCTGGAAGCAGAACAATACCTCTAGTTCGATCTTGGAAAACATTGCCTTTATAAATTTCCTGATATTGCCTTGCTTCTTCATTGCTAATACCGAGGGAAGAAAGTTTTTTCCACATTTCTTCAGCTTTCTTCTTTAGCCTCATTTCTGGTATTTCACCTCTCTCAATTGCATCATAGACTTCGTTTTCTAATGGCTCCATACTAAAGAAAAAAATGTTATGACCATTTGGAGTCCTGACTTCAACTTCAGGACTTGTTTTTGCAATACTTTCTCTATAAACTACTATGGGTGATCCCATTTTTACTTCCAGGCCTTTTTCTGTTTTTATTCTTCCTTCTATAATTTCAAGATGTAATTCTCCCATGCCAGACATAAGGTTTTCTCCTGTCTCTTCATTAATCTCTATTTTTATGCTAGGGTCTTCTTTTGCGACTTTTCTTAATACTTCAATTAATTTTGGTAAATCAGCAGACCTTAGTACTTCTATTGATTTGGTGATTACTGGTTGGAAAATATGCTTAATTTCTTCAAAAGGAGTTTGTTCATTTATAGTAATTGTGTCTCCGACATCACAATTCAATCCTGAAATTGCCAAAACATTACCGGATGGAACAGATTCCATTTGTTCTGGTTTTATTCCATTGTAAACGAGAACTTGCTGAAGCCGATATTTCTTCTTATTCATATTAGAGTAAACTTCAGACCCGTTTACAATAGTTCCTGAATATAGTCTACCTGCTGAAATTTCTTTTCCACTTCTTGGGTCAATGACAATTTTTGTAATAACAAAAGCTACCTCACCGCTTTTATTGCATTTTAATAAATCCTGGCCAAATGTACTTTCTATATCTCCCCTCCATATTTTAGGAATTCTATATTTTTGCGCTTCGAGAGGATTTGGCAGATGCTTTACTGCCATATCAAGAACAACTTCATTAAGAGGGGCATTTTTCCACACCCATTTTTTTCTATCTTCTTCACTCAATTCATAGATTTTATAAATATCTTTAAAACTTATATCTCCCTTTTTCATAAATGGAATTGATAATGCCCAGTTTTCCCTAGCAGAACCAAAAGCAACACTTCCATCCTGAACATTAACTTTCCATTTTTCTTTGTATTCTGGCTCTGCAATTTGCATAATTAAATTGTTAAATTCACCAATAAGCTTAACAAATTTTGCTTGCATTTGTTCAGGAGTTAACTTTAATTCTTTAATAAGCCTGTCAACTTTATTTATGAATAAGACTGGCTTTACTCTTTCTCGAAGAGCTTGTTTTAATACAGTTTCAGTTTGAGGCATAATTCCTTCGACGGCACAAACAAGAACAAAAGTTCCGTCAATAGCCATCATTGCTCTTGTGACATTTCCTCCAAAATCAACGTGACCTGGAGTGTCTATTAAGTTAATTAGGTATTCTTTCCCATGAAAATCATGCACCATTGAAACATTTGCAGAGTCAACAGTCATTAATCGTTCCTGTTCGTCAGAATGTTGCCATGTTGTCATGCCCTCTTCTAAATCACCTGCTGCCTTTTCTGACATTAATCCAGCAGCTGCTAGTAATACATCTGTGAAGGCTGTTTTTCCATGATGAATATGCGCGCTAGTTGCTACATTTCTTATTCCTTCTTGTTTTCCTGTCAATCTTGTTATTTTTTGTATGCTTGATTCTTTTTCTACCATTTTATTCCTTATTATAATTTTTACTTTGTTAAACTTTTATGAAGTTTATTTTTAACAATTTTATCTTCTGTCAAATCTCATTTTCTAATTAATAAAAATTGAGAATAAAGAGAAATAATAAAGAGGCTTTTTAAAGCTTTACTAGGTGCTCTGAAATTGAAATAGAAATCTATTTAATATGTTTATAAATATTATCTCGCAGCATCTGCTTGTTTTTCAGCTTCATTTTTCTTGACCAAAGAGTAACTGTCCATGCTGCCTTTTGAGGCCAAGATTATTTCATTAGCTAATGTAGTTATCATTTTGTTTTTCTTTCCAAACGATTTTGTATATGCTCCTTGTACAAGCCAGCGTATTGCTAAATTGACTCTTCTTGAAGGAGAACAGTCAACAGCTTGTGGATATCTAGCTCCTGCAGATTCAATCACAGTAATTTCATCTCTAGGAGAACAATTTTCAATCGCATCAACTAAAACCTGGATAGGATTTTTTCCCGTATTTTTTTCTATCAAGGCAAGTACATTAATAATAATCTTCATATTTTTATTGTATTTCCCAGAACTCCATGAAGTTATAATTTTGTGTTTTTTTCCAATATGACCTGGAACTGCTAGTCGGTTTGCCAGCCTTTCCAGGATATTTACTTTCATTATTGAAAATTTTTCTTTCCTCCTTCCAAAAGATTTTATAAGCAATTTTGGAGTTAAATTTATGTGGGGCTTTAAAGCAGGATCTTTTACAGCTATCTGTGAGACGTCATACTGGTCGAATACTTTAAATTCTTCAATTGGCTTTATATCTCGGTTTTCTGTTGTCATTTTATACTCTATAAGTTTTTCCTTCAATTCCTGAATTTAGTGAAGATAATTTTCTATTCATTACTAAGTTGAAATGACTTACGCTTTCTTCTATAAATCTTTTACAAGTGTCTAAAAATCTTCTGCTAAAATCTCCAGGATATTTTGGACTTAATAAATTTTTTTCTAGTTTAACATAATTTATTAAAGCTTCTCTTATTTGTTTTTGTGCTAATGAAAAATATCCTTCGTCAACTAATTCAACACCGCATGTGGCATGGAATTCAACTGTGGAAGAAGCTTTTAATAACTTGGCAATGTTATTATCTACTGATCCTTTTTCGCGAGCCAAAGATATTTGGTATCTTCTTCTTGCAAAGACGGGCCATGCTTTGAGCTTTCTCAAGGATTTATAGTCCTCATAGTTATCTTCTATCCATTGAGCAATTTCATGTGCGGACATTTTATCTCCTTCCTTTTTCAATCTTGCCCTTGACTAATAAATGCAAGGGTTGTTCATTTACTTTAATTACTTGAAATCTAATTCCAGGAATATCTCCTTTTGACCTTCCCATTCTCCCACCAATTCTTTCTATCAATACCTCATCATGTTCATCAATGAATTTTTGTGCCAAATTTCTTGGAATGAATGCACCAACCTGAATTCCATTCTTAATCAACTGGACTTTGCAGCATTTTCTCATTGCAGAATTTGGCTGCCTAGCTTCTTTTTGAAACTTGGAAATAACTATGCCTTTTGCCTGTGAAGCTCCTTCTAAAGGATCTGCTTTTTCTCTAAGCCCAAGCATCCTAACTTTGTAAGAGCGCTGACTCCATTTAAATTTTCTCTGTTTTTTCATCATTTTTCGAGCATTCATTAATCCCATTTCGTATTTCCTGTTTTATTAACATCCCTAGAAAAATTGCTTTTTAAACTCTTCTGTCGATTAGTCTTATTAGGAAAAAAGATTTTTCATTAATAGTAATCTTTATATATTCCCATTATCTAATTTTATTATGGGAGTTAAATTTGTTTCTACAGATGAGTTGATTAAAAGATTATCTAAGCTTAATGTTTCCAGAGATTCTTTTCTTGAGGCGGTACAACTACATTATGGAGTAGAAGCGAGAGTATACTCTAGTCAAAGGATTCCCCAATTACAAGAGCAAGATTTAAGTGACCAAGCTTATGGATTGGTTAGAGATTATATTAAAAGCCAAAACCCACAAATTCCAATTACTTTGGAACCTCTTAGATTTAATAGCCATAGCCCAAGGTTTGAATTATAAACGATTAGATTAGTTTATTGATAAGAAGCACCATAATTAAAAATTCTCTATTCTAAATATGTTATAAATGTAGCCTTTTTATATTTCTATTTTTTCATAGGATAGATTATATAATCTCCTTAATAGAATAAGTAGTTTCATCTTTGAAATAAATTCTCGTAATCATTTCTGACAAAAATCCAAAGATAATGAACAAAAGGCCGGTGATTACCAATAATAATGCTAGGGCCATAAAAGGACCAAAGGTTAACTTTCCAACAAAAATAAATTTGATAATTTGTTCTATTGTTATTAGTATTGCAATGGCCCATTGGTAAATGCCTATTCTTCCAAAGAAATGTAATGGTCTGTCAGAGAAACTAGCCCAAAATTTTAAGAAGAAGAGATCTAATAGCCCGTTTATGCCTCTGCCAATATTTTTATATTTTGTAATTCCTGCTTTTCTTGGACGGTGATTTACCTTAATTTCGGCAATCTTGTATCCTTTGATAAATAAATAAGCTGTAATGTACCTGTGTAATTCCCCAAATAATTGTAGGTCTTTTATGCAATCTCTTCTATATATTTTTAAGGAGCATCCATAATCGTGTAATTTATCACCTATCAGTTTTCTTCTTATACGATTCATAATTCTTGAAACGAGTAATTTTTTTGCTGGATCGTGCCTTTGCCATCTCCATCCTGAAACTACATCATATCCTTCATCAAGTTTCTTAATGATATTTTTCATATCGGCAGGGTCATTTTGCAAATCTCCGTCCATTGTAATAATAATATCCCCTTTCGATTCTACAAAACCTGCTTTTAATGCAGCTGTTTGGCCGAAATTCTTCCTAAATTCAATAATTCTCACTTTATTTTTTGATATTTTTTTAACTTCAATTAGGTTTTTTTGTGTATTATCTCTGCTTCCGTCATTAATAAAGATTATTTCGTAATCAGTAACGAGACCTTGAACTACGAGCGCGCGGGAATTATAACTTATTTCCTTAAATAACTGTAATACGTTTTCTTCTTCGTTATAGAGAGGAATTACTATACTAAGTAATCTTCCATTTTTTTTATTTGAATTTCTCATATTTACCATATTAATTCCTGTGGCGGTTGATTTTTAAATGTTGTTTTTTTATAATAGTCTTAAACATTCATTAAGTTCTAGATAAAATTTGCCTATTAAATATTACTCTCGGGTTAAAGATAAATTATTGAAATTCTGATTAAACTTGAAATCAAACACCGCAATACTTATTAATTATTATTATCGAGTAAAATCATGGCAGCAAACAATGTTTTAGTCCGTATTTTAGGAGTTATTGACTTAGCTTCTGCATTTGTGTTTTTAATGCTTGTTTTTGGCATGGTTCCTCCTGTTGCTTTTTTGATTTTTTGCGGGGTTTTATTATTTTTAAAAAGCCTTTTTCTACTCGGAGGAGATGTTTTAAGTTTTATTGACTTAATTTCTGCTTTATTTCTATTTTTATCAATATTCTTAACTTTACCCATAGTATTATTATGGATTCCCGCTTTTTTCTTACTTGCGAAGGGAGTGGTGAGTTTTTTCTAGTTCATTTATTTAATGACTTTTAGATCATTAAGAAACACGTTTTATTTCTAAGCCGTTAAAATCTGTATCAAAACTTATTATCTCATCACAATTATTCAATAAAGCAGTCATATAATGTATTAAATCAATAAACTTTAATTTATCATATTTTTTTGATCTTATAAGTGCTTCAAAAGCAAGATTAACATCCACATTTATAATTTTCAAATTTGATTTTATGGAGATTTAGGATAATTATGTTACATTTTGTTCCTAAATCTCCAATAAACAAATTAAAAAAACAAGTAACTTAATCAACCAAATTGTCTATAATAAAGATTTTATTGATTTCCTAGCATATTCTTGATTTGTCTCAAATTGAATGATTCTATTAGATTAACTGTGTTAATTATTCCACCTTCTTTTATAAAATTCTGACATTTCTCTCTGTTTTCATTTTCATAAAATGCATAAGCAAGAATATTGCTATCAATAAACCTCATTTGAACAGACCATCATTTAATTCTTCCATTTGCTTAACATTTAGTTTATGCTTTGGCTTTATATTCTTTGCATTTTTAAATAAATCATCTAATTCGTCTCCAACTGGCTTTATTTCTATCATAATTAAATTTACTCCTAATTCCTTATATTGAATCCAAGATATCTAAATCTTTCGTTCTGGCTTCACGTCTAATAATTCCTTACACAAAAATAAAAATCATACCCTTTTTCTAAGCCAATTAAAGAAAAAATATTCTCTGCGATAGAGAAAATCATGACGCAAGAGCCAGAATAAATCAAGAAGAGAGTGAAAAGCCATGCCGATAAAAAAATAGAAAAATGAGATTGAAAAGAAAGAGAGGATCGCTATTAAGATATGAAACTCTATTGTGTGGAAAAAATGAAAGTCTCCTCTTTTTCTAATACCTTTTTCTCTTTCTTTATGTTGTTTTATTCCCATTTCATTGTGATAATAAAATATTTTTCCAAAGTGAAATGAATGAGTTCTCATAGCTCCACAAATATAATGATCAAGGTCAATGATAAATGAAGCAAAGAAAATTAATCCGAGATTTAGAATAGCAGTTTCTGGTGCATAGAGCCAAATAATAAAAGTGAATAATGCGCCGAACAAAATGTGCCATCTTGGTAACATCTTTTTTTAAAGAAAAGGAAGTTTTTAAGCCTAAGCTTTTATTCTTCAGTTAAAAGAAGAAAATAATTGAAATTGTATAGCAAGCCTTTCTAACCCATTTTTATTTTCATGTTTTAATCTTAGGGCTTTTTCGCTTAAGTTCTTTCTTCCTCCATCTAAAACCTCAACTACTCCCCCATTTATTAAATAAATTCTGTTTTCACCAGATGATAACCCTCTATGAACTATACAATTTTCTCGGTATTCATTTTTAATAATATTAAGAGCTAGTTGAAAAGATTCATCCGAGACATATACATCAGTTGGGAAAAAAGTAAATGGAGTCTTAATTTTTCCTTTTGAAGATTCAGGGGAATAGGTTTTTTCATATAACATATAAAAAAAGAAAAAGAAAGTTTAATAAATATTGTGGTGATGATTTATCTTATTTCAAGATTATTTTTATAGCCCTAAAATCAATGTTCTTCCATTTTTCTTATCATTTCTGCGAACGCAGGTCTGGAGATGAAAACTCCTGCTGTAATGCCAATAATAGTTGTAATTGCGAAGCCTTTGAATAATCCTGCCCCAGCCCAATATAATGGGATAAGTGAAGCAAGGGCAGTTACATACGCACTAAAGATAATGAACAAAGCTCTTTTTATTCTCTCTTTTATACTTATTGTTCTTCCTTTTCTTGCTTCATCTAGGATAACTATTTGGCTATCAACGCCAGTTCCTATAGTAGCCAAAATTCCAGCAATGCTGGGTAAATCTAAATTCCAATTAATAAATGATGCAACTCCGAGAATAATAAGTAATTCTGAAAATGACGTTAAAAGTAGAGCCAGAGAAGCTTTAATTCTTCTGTATCTTATGAAAATGAGGAGGCTTACAACAATGATTGAGGCAAGTCCTGCAAGTAAAATTGACTTTGTAAATTCTTTTCCAAGTGTAGGAGAGATTGTATCCAATTTTACAATTTTTAGTTTATAGGGAAGGCTTCCGGTAAGAAGTATTGTCTGTAATTTTTTCATATTTTCTCTTGCATCTTTAAGCGCTTCTTCTTGATTTTTTCCATTTCCTGATCCTTGTATAGATATTTGAGTTGTTTCCTGGCCTCTTAGATCGACGCTAATCAAAAGAGAATCAACTTCCTGGTCGTCGACAAATAAATAAAGTTTTTCAGATAAATATCTACCAGAGTTATCAACGCTTATGTTTTTGGTAATAGACGCATGTCTTTTAGCCGCCTCTTCGCTTAAATATATTGTAAATCTGAAATTACAAAACTCACCTCCCGCCCCGTCAGGAGAGCATTGAGATATTCCGGCGCAGCTAGCGTCATTTCTACATACATCGCTAATATCTTTCTTTCCTCCCTCAAAGACAGATATATTTCCAACTTTGGCCACGAACTTTCCTTGCTGGCCTATTAATTCTTCTAGGTCATTTGGTGTTGCGCCAGCAACTTCAATAAGCATGTATTTGTCTCCTGTAAGATCACTGACTCCTGCAATCTTAATATCAGAAAGGCCATAAACATTAAATCTATTTCTGCTTGTTTCTATTAAATCATCTAATTGGCTTTGTGTAATTTTTGCTTCTGGTTGGACTAATGCTCTTGCTCCTCCTCTCAAATCAAGTCCTGTTTTTAATTTAGTTCTTGGTACAGAATCAATAGAAATTGGAAATGTATTTTCAGCATATATAGTGTATGAATTTTTTTTAGTAACAAGATCAATTCTTTTTGTTTGATTATCAATAAAAATTTCATCAATAATTCTTGCATAATCTTCCCTATTCTCTATTTTCTGATTGTTAATAGATTTTATTATTTCTCCTGACCTTAATCCTTCATTAAAAGCGCTGGAATTTTTTGTGACAGATTTTACAATAACTCCCGACTCAAATGAAGGGCGCAGTGCTAATATAGATAATAACAACACTATTATTAAAAGCCAGATTCTCCATCCTAATTTCATCTTATATTCTTTGCCTCCATATACCATTTTAATATGCTTGTATTAGTAATCCAAGTATTAAGGATATCAAAACCTAATCCAACAAGAAGAATTGTAAACATTTGCCTTAGAATATCAGAAAGCGAATAGATAATAATTAATGATACAGCAACAGCTGCTATAGCAGTAAGCGTCATGGTAAGCCCTGTTTTGAGGGCTCCGAGAATTCTTTGATTGATTGTTCCTTCCTTATTCCTTAACAATCTTGTTGTTAATAGGATATCAGTGTCAACTGAATATCCAATAAGCATAAGAAATGCTACAATTCCTGCCCCAGATATTTGCATACCACTCATATTTATCACTACTAAACTCATTATAATATCTGCGAAAGCGGATAAGATAACTGCTCCACTAGGGACAGGAGTTCTGAAAATTACAAAAACAACTATAGCCATGAGAACAAAGGCCAAGATAATAGCAAATCTTAATTGTTTGTAGAATCCTTGTGACAACGTTGATCCAGAAAATTCTACTGAAGAATTTTCATTGGTTAATTTGTAATTAAGAAATTTTTCTAGTGCGGTCTTGATTTCTTGAGGTTCTGCTTTGGTTTCCAATGCAAAACCGAGTTGTTTCCCTGTCCTAATATCAGATATTCCCCTCGCAATTAAATCAGGAAATTCTGCTTTGAGTGAATTTTTCACTTTATCAATTTCTATATTTCCATCGAACACTGTAACTGTTGTCCCACCTGTTAAAGAAACATCTTTGAATATAATATCGCCATTTTTGTTGTTAAACTGAACTAAGTATATAATCGAGAATATAAGCAAAATAGCTGGCAAAATCAAGAGCCATTTATATATTCTGTCATAAAGATTTTTACCATCAACATTATTTTGTGTCTGATGTGGTGACTTTTGATGCTGATGATGTTCCTGTGATTTGTTTTGTGACTGATGTTGCGAAGGTTGATTATTTTTCTTATGTTCTTCTTCCATGTTATTTATTCACAAATCAGGACTTTTAAATCTAATTATTTTGTATTGAATGTATTTTCTTTGGAAAGAATTATAATCATAGGTTAAAATAAACTCTTCAATATTCGAAATAATAACTTAGAGATAAGCAGTTTTTCTTATTCTATATATATTGTCAAATATATCTATAAGTTTTACATCTATTTCTCGTTTTTGTAAAGTTATTATTTCCTTTATTTCTTGCAATATAATAATCATATTACAACATAGTTTACAAATATTTGCATTATGAATATTTAATGTAAGCTTCTTGCCGTGTTATATACTGTTAATTGTTATGGATTTATAAGAGGAAAGAGAGAATTATTCCTCAAATTTTAAATTTTATGAAAATGCGCGATACGGGAATCGAACCCGTGTCAAATGGTTGGAAACCATCTATTCTGCCATTAAACTAATCGCGCTCAAATCTTGATAATAAAAGAGGGTTTTAAATATTGTTGTTTTTCTACATTTTTTTAAGAAAAAATTAAAGGTAGTTCTTTTCGTGAGATTCCTAAGGTTTTAAGTCTTCCAGGGTGACGGAGTCTTTTTAGTGCTTTTTCTTCAATTTGCCTAATTCTTTCTCTTGTTACTTTGTATTTTTCTCCAATCTCTTCAAGAGTATATACAATTCCATCGGTAAGTCCAAAGCGCATTTCTAAAACTAAACGCTCTCGTTCAGAAATGGTATTTAGTAAATCTTTGACTCTCTTTTGTATATCTGATTTATTTGCTTCTTTATCTGGACTAGGAGAATGAGAATCAGAATGAACATCATTAAAAGTTGCCTCGCCTTCCGAATCTAAAGGTGCATCAAATGATAATACTTTATTTCTGGAAGCTAAAGCACTTTTTACTGAATCAATCTTTAATCCAGATAATTCTGCAAGTTCTTCAAGTGAGGGTTTATAATTTGAACCTAATCTTTGCCTTAGTACATTAATAATACCTATTATCTTTCTTGAATTTTCCTGTACATGAATAGGTATATATATCCCTTTTCTTGTGTTATATATCTCCCTTGATATTGCTTGTCTAATCCACCAAGTGGCGTAAGTCAAGAGTTTATAACCTCTATCTATATCAAAATGTTCAATTGCAGTTAGCAATCCCATATATCCGCGTTGAAATAAATCTTGTTGGGAAATAAAAGTCCCGTCTAATATCGGATATTTCAAAACTATTGATTTTATAAGTTTGTGATTTTTGCTGGCAATTTCTTCCCTAGTTTGATAATATTTTCCCTGAGATTCTGATGCAGCATCAACAATTTCAGCGAGCTGTTCTGGAAATAGTCCAGTATCGAGCATAATTAATTTGCATCGTTGCTGAAATTCTTCATTACCCATTTTACTCTCTTCTTTTTCTCTTTTCCATTTTTTAAATCCTGCTTTATATTGAAGTAAGCCGAGGTAGTATACATCTCCTTCAAGCCTTTCATCGAGTGTTTTTATTCTTGGCTGCCAGGGAAGTATATGTTTTTGAGATTCTTGTGCATTTCTTTCTATCATCCTTTGTAGACCCAATCCACTTCCAGAGTTTCCAGAAAGTAGTGCGACATTTGCGTGGTACAATTCACTCACTTCACTTGCTGCAATAAACATGCTATCAATTACACTTTCCGGAGAACTAAATCTT
The DNA here is from genome assembly GCA_016186375.1 of Candidatus Pacearchaeota archaeon. GTDB lineage: Archaea > Nanobdellota > Nanobdellia > Pacearchaeales > GW2011-AR1 > VGKP01. The sequence continues at coordinate 13,385 of JACPLS010000057.1, read as the reverse complement.
CTCTGAATTTCCATAGAATTTTTTCTTTTTAATGCTTCTGCAGCTATTTGAGCAAGCCTTAAAGAACCCAGACTAACAAGAGAAACATGTTCTCGGTAACTTTGTACAGCCTGCCTTAAATTGTAAAAGAGATCTTTTTCTTCTTGAGGGGTAAGAATGGTATGATTAAACAATTTATTTTCTTGAATATCACTATCGTATTTATTATCTATTGAATTATCTTCTAAAGATTGATGTCTTTTCTTATCACTATAATCTCTACCTTCCCGTTCATAATCAATACTCTCAAGTTCTGTTCTTGATGGTTCAGCTATATCGCAGAGATCATATTCTATCATGTTTTTTGTCTATTTTCCCATGCTTGAACAAGTTTCTGAAGATTTTTCGGGTCATAGCATTTCGATTTATTTGGCCCAGAATTTTTTACTTCAAGCAATGAAGGTGCATTTGATTCTATAAAATCAAAAGAAATACCAGTTCTTTGTTCAATCTTTAAAGGAGAATAAGGCACTAAATCTTCTTGTTGTAAAATTCCTTCATCATCTTTTCTATCTGGATTGGAAAAGTCATTTTTCTGGTTTTCATCAGAGGTAATTTTTCCTTCTTGTAATAACTTTTTTATGTGATCTCTTGTTTCTGATGTATCCTCATATCTTAATCCACGAGACCAAGGAATTGAATGCCCCTTTAAGTATTCTTCATTTGAAGTGCAAGATCTAATATAATTGGCAACTTCATATCTCTTTGAAAAGGGTATTTTAAACTCATAAATAAGTGCAGTTAAGCTAATATATTTTATATCTTTTTTTACTTTTTCTCCCAATGGAAATCCTCCTTTTTCAATATGCCCTCTAAATATGGCTCGAGTAGTCTCATTATCAATGAATTTTCGCCTAACTTTACCTCGATGATTTCTTTCCAGATATTCATTCTTATTTTCTTCAATTGCTTTTATAATATATGCAGTAGCTTTGTTTACTATTCCTGAACTAACACCCATATCTAGAAGAATAGGAGTTATTCCACGATATGGTCCATTTTCGCCTTCTTTTTTAATAGCCGGAACACTATCCTTATTTTCTGTATTAATTTGTGGATTAGTTAATTGTCTGATTTCTCCATATTCTAAAACTCGTGATAATTCGCCATTTGTCCCGAAATTTTTTTCTACAAGCAATTTCTCTAATTTGCCTGCAACATCTTCTCCTGAAGTCCTGCACAACTCTCTAAGTTTTGGAAGTATTTTGGCATAGTGTTCAACTTTATTTTTTCCACTTTCAGAATCATATTCTCCTCTACTTATTAATTGAAACAAATCAACTGCTGCAATTGCCGACAGCTCAAGAGTATCTTTTTCCAACCTTTCTTGAAATATTGCCGTTAAATCTTTACTTGTATCTTGAATCATTTTTATTTATTGTCCTTCAATTTTATTTGTTTCTTAAGTTTATAAATATAATCATATTTAATTAGATATTTCATCGTCGTTGGAAAGCGAAGCATTTATATATATAGGATTCTTATAAGTATAAGTTTTTGTAGAGATATAAAATGGAAAATGTAACTTTAAAAAAGAGTTTGATAATATTTCTCGCAATTACCATTTTGGTAATTTTGGTCTTTTTGGTTTTAAAAAATTCTAATTCTCCAACGGGAAAGGTAATTTCTGAGAATGTTATCTGTACAGATTCTGATGGAACAGATTCTTTTTCCTCTCAAGGAACAGTAACTTTAAAGGGAAGTGACGGATCTTCTATTATATATTCGGATAGCTGCGAAGGATCGGAGACAGTTGATTATGTTTGTGAAGACAATAGGGCTATAAAACATTTATCAGTTGGTGAAAATTGTGTTTGCCAAAATGGAGCTTGCATCCCTGTCCAATGTTTTGGAAACGAATGCAATCCTTCTAACACGAAACAAATTTGCAGTCAAGGAAACTGGATTAATTGCGCTGGAGAAAGTATTTGCTATGCAAATTCCTGCATAACGCCTTCTAAGGCAAATGCAAAGATTATTGGTGGAGGTGGAAGCGGAGATAGTGGAAGTGGCGGCGGTAGTGGAACTACATCAAGTTCATCAACTGCATCAACTGAAACAACTAGAACAATAGGAAATATTAATACAGCAAACACTGAAGAAATCTCCATTAATGAAAAAATTATTTTTTTAATTAATGGCAATGAACATAACCTGAAAGTCACTTCACTCTCATCAACATTAATGAACGCAGAATTAGATGGCGGATCTTTCTCTTTAGAAGTTGGCGGAGAAAAAAGAACTGATTTCAATAATGACGGAATAAAAGATTTATCATTGATATTAAAGTCAATAAGCCTTACGACAAATAAAGCGAGATTACTTATCACTGTATTTTGATAACAAGGTTTATATATAAGAAAAACAAAGAAAATGTATAAAGAAAAGAGGTATAAAGGAATGAGCAAAAAACTAAAAAAGATATTTCTATTATTTTTCTTATTATTATTTAGTTTTATTAGCGCATCTTTTGTAAGCGCCAATAATTATACAGTAGATATTTATTTTACTTCTCCTAGTACAGTTTATATGACTAATGAAATGATTTCTTTTAAAGGATTTGTTTATCAGGCAAATTATACAAATAATGGGACATTAGTTTCAGCATCTGCACCAGTTAATGCTAGTAGCGTTAATTTCACAATTATAAATGTTACAAGAGGGATGATTTTTAATCATACTTTTACTACAGATGTTAATGGAAGTTTTTACTCAAACAGTACATTTAGACCTACTGCGAAGACAATCTCAGCGTCTGGAAGCGCAGGAGATTATTTTTTAAGAACAGAATACACCGATCCTGGAAATATAACCTGGTTTTCAGAAATAAAAATAATGGTAATAAATAAATCACTAGATCTTTTATCTATAAGCACCGATAAAGTAAAATATTTTGCATCTGAAAATGTAAAAGCAGAGGTTGAAGCAATAAAACTTATTGATGATAGAATATTATTTGTTGCAAATGTATCTGTAAATGGAACAGTTCAAAATTCCAGTAAGTCAATTGTCTCAAGCTTTAACTGCACAACAGGTAACGATGGAAAATGTTCAAGAAGTTTTACCGCACCAACAACACTTGGAAAGTATTATATAGAATTGAACAATTTCAGTGCATTCAGTTCGTTCTTAGTTGTTCCATATTCAGCAAGTGTTTATATGAAAGATGAATTAGGAAAATCTCTTAAAAATGTCTATGCACTTGGAGAAAAAGCAAGTGTGGAGGTTAGTGTTGCTAATGCGTCTACAAGCGATGTTTACACTTTCTCAGGTTATATTGCTGATTCTCAAGGAAATGTTGTCAAAGCTATTAGTTCAACGACGTTAAACAGCAATAATTCATTTGCTAATAAATTTACATTTGATGTAGATTCTTTGACATTTAATTATAAGACTTATTTAGTTTCAGTTACAGTTTCTTCAGGAAGCTCAAACATTACTTTATCTTCGTCATTTGAAGTTAAAGACTGGGTATTATCTATTAATAAGAAAGAAGTTGGCTCTGGATTTGAATATGAATATAGTACTTATCCTAATAAAACTTTAAAATTTGAAGCATATCCAAAATTAAGGTCTAATGGCACTATAATAAATGATGTTAATATATCTTCATTTTCAATTATCTTAAAAGATGAGTTAAATGATATTTATGCTATTGGTAATGTAAGTTGGAATGCATCTTGTTCAAAAAATGGATGTTATGAATTTTCTTTAACTTCACCGTTGAATTTAGGAAAATTTAAATTGGATGTTTCTTTATCACACCAAGGAGTTACGCAAACCCAGAGCCGTACCATTAATATAATAAATGGAGTTTTGGCTGGTCAATCAACTAACAGCGAAGGTTCGTTGAAAGAGCTCTTTGGAACAAATGAATTTGTTTATTTAAGCTTGAAAGCTTCAAATGCAACTTCCACACTATTTAATTTATCAGATGCTGAAATTTCTAGTGTAGTATTTATGAATGGTTCTGAAGTTTCATATACAAAAGTTAACAATTTTACAGTTGTTAATGCAACAAATGGAGTGAATGAATGGGCGTTTAATATTACTTCACAATTGCTTAAACTTGATGTACCTAAATTTGGTGGTGTTTATGACGTATTTATATATGGAAATAATAAGAGTGTCGGAGCTTTGGCAAGATTTATTGTTCGACCTTACGAAAGTTGTACAGTTGCAAAAGACACTGCAGGGACTGTTGGTAGCGGTAATTATTATGTATGGCAATTTAAGACTGGAGACACTGTTTATTTTGAAATTAAAATTATTCAGGCAAATAATCCTCTTGGAAGAGCAACAGTTTCAAACTTCTCTTCAGGAAACTCAACTGGAGGAGGCTCTTATGGAAAAGGAGCAGCTTGCAGTGTTAATACAGGAACTCAACAAGTTATAAATAATGCAACTTTAAGTATTGTTGAAGTCTCTAATTCAGAAACGGGTAGCCTTCAGAATATTAATTCAACTGATTCTGTATGTCAGGCAAGTGATAGCACAGGAGGATATAGCTGCACTTTGAAACCATTATCAAAATGGGAGGGGGGCAATAATATTGTTAAATTTAAGGTAATAGGACAAGATGGAACAGAGGACTCTGCATATGGAAGATTTGAAGCAAGAGCATTTTATTTATATGGTTGGAGTTCAAATTGGCAAAATAGTCCTTCTAGTAATGTCACATTAAATGTTAGGCTATATGAAGCTGGAAGTGGATGGTGGGGAAGCAGTGGAGGATTGGGCGGTACAATTACATTAAAGAGAGTAGAATATATGGGTTCTGATGGAGACTGGATATGGCCTCCAGTTGATTCTGGATTTAACGTCTCAAATGTAAGTTCAGCAAGTGTTACTTCTGGAAGCGGTTCATTAAATGTTCCAGTTTCAGCAATGCCAACTGGGCAATGGAAGAACGGATATTATAGGGCAGTAATCCAAGGAACAACTTCAAATGGAGACAGCGATTATGGATATGCATGGTTTGGAGTGAAATTATGGGATGTTTATGGAACTCCCATAGAATGTTCTTCAAGTACTTGCAATTATAAGAATTATTTCAACTCAAGAGAAAATATTAGTCTTTATATAAAAATATCTCAAGCAGGAAATTATAATTACAATTATGCGGGAGGAGAATACATAAATGGAAATGTATCTATAGGAGTAAAGAAAATAAGTGATTGTAGAACATGGCCTTGCAAGGAATTAAATTCTAGCCAATATGCGGCAACTACAATATATGTAAACTCATCTAGCAAATGGTATTGGAATGCAAATATTAATAACGACAGCGCATATATATTGAAGATTAATACTACAAGTGGCACATGGGGTACTGGATATTATTCAGTTGTATTAAATGTGAATGGTACTGACACAGGAAATGCATGGTTTAATACAGTTGCATTTTATGTTGATACTAGACCATCAGATGAAAATGCATCAAGTAATTGGAAGACAAATATTAAATCAAGAGAAAATATGTATTATAATGTAACCGTAACAAGAAATTATAAGGGTTGGGGAGCTAGTTATAATGCAACTGATTTTGTAAATGCAACAATAGATGATGCTGTTCTAAGAGCATGGGACTCATCAACTTTTGAAAATAAAGTATTTAATTATCCAGAAGATATTAATGTAAGCATTGTAAATAGGACAGACTTACAAATAAATGGGAGCGCTCTGGTAAATATCAGTTATAAAAATGGAAGCTGGCCAACAGGATATTATTGGGGAGAAATAACATTAAAAAATAATAATGAAACTTCATCAGGATGGGTTTGGTTTAGTGTTCAACCATTCAGAGTTTCTGTATCAACAAATACTTACAATATTCCAGATAATCAATGTGTTAATTCAACAATTAGTATTTTTGAGCCTTATTGGTATTCCAATGTTCAACTTACTGGAAATTATTCAATTTTAGAGGTTTATGAAAATATTTGGACTGGGAGTTCAAATAGTAGAACAAGTTACACAAACTTTACTAATAGCAGTTTTACAGCGTCACAAAATATTACTGTGTGCCCAAATAACGCTGATTGGGGAGGAGGAAGTTGGGGAGGATATCATTATCTTAATATTAAAGTTAGAGATAATTCAGATAATGCAACACAAGAAGGATGGCTGTCATTTAAGTCTATTCCATTTAGTGTTGGATGGGGGAGCGTACAAGGAGGGACAGGAAAAACTACAAATGTGCCAATCACAGTACAAGCAAATGTTTCAAATCCTCTTACAGGAGCTGTGGCCAGTGGCAATTTATCAAAGGTTTATCAGTGGAGATGGGATAACACGTTTAACGGAGAAGAGACTTTTGTATTTAATATTGGAAATTGCTGGTCAAATGTTTCTGGACAATGTAATGCTACAGTTCAAGATTGGAGTGGTATTTATGTTGAAGGAAGAGAAACTTATAACGGGTACTTTAGCAATTCAGATTCTAATGGATATTGGAAGTATGACTTTGGTACTAATGAAAATATAACAATCAGAGTTTATGTGAGAGATGTTAACTATAGTGCGATTAATGTTAATATAACAAATGTTCAGTATGCTTTATCAGGAGGGACCTGTTATAGTGATTGGTGCCTTTCATATACTAGCGCAACTTGGGGTATTGTTGGCGGAGGGATTCAAACTACTTCTGGTAATGCGACATTGACTTTGAAAAATCCAAGTGGAGGATGGACTAAGGGAGATTATTATATAAAAGCAACTGTTTCGGGAAGCGGTGGAACTGGAACTATAAAAGACGGAAGAGTCAGAGTTAAAGATTTTGCTAATCCTAATGTTACTATAAGTACTCCTTTAAACTTTCAGAATATCTCAAATAACACATTCAGTTTTACTGCAACAACAATAAAGAATGCCCAATGTTCTCTTGAAGCACTCAACTATGATACTTTCCATTCTTGGCGTTGTGGAAATATTAGCCAGAACTCAAATAATGGTAGTTTAACTGCTCAAAAGAAAGCTGCATGTAATCTATCAGCTTTTGCATATAATGGGTCAAAGTATTATTATGAATATATTAACACTAATTATAGGACAATAAGCAATGGAACTAACTGGTTCTATTCTTCAGGCTCTACTGGTCTAACAACTGGAGGAACATCACATAGTTATACATTTAATGTAAGCAATTGGAGTATACAGAATTACGGCGTACAGATCTCTTGCTGGGACAGCGATTATAACTCTGCAAGTGAGGTTGTAGCATTTAATATTACAAAAGGAACATAAAAAATGACCAATAATCTGAAAATCTCAAAGAAAAAAGTGAATAAAATAGCTGTAAATATATTAATTATATTCTTAAGTGTTTTTATTATCTTACCTTTAGTAAATGCTGCTGCTTCTTTTGCAGTAAATAGTTTTTCTTGCACACCAACTGAAGTTTCAATAAATGGAGATTTCTCATGTACAGCGCAAATAATAAATAATGGGGATGCTGCTGGATCAGTTAGTGTCGCAACACTTTATGCTGATTCAAATAATTGGCTAGAACAATCAACATATGCACAAGCATCAGGTGTAAGTGTTGATCCTGGCCAGACAACAGAAGTCACCTTTTCAGGTTTGAGAGCTACGAAATCAGGAGGGAGTAGCAGAAGTTACAGCAGGAGGAAATATTGATGCTACCTTAACATTTGCTGTTAGTTCTGGAGGATGTTCCATTGGAAATCAAGCCTCTACAAAGACCATAACAGGGATGACTCATAATGATAGACAATCAAGAAGTTGGACAGTAACAATGGGAACTACAGGAGATTGCATATTTACAGTGTCTGCTTCTGCTACAGGGACAGCAGGAGTGGCAACTAAGACTGATTCTGCTTCGAGTACAATCACGTGCTCTAGTGGATGTAGTTCTGGTACAACGAGCAGCAGCACTTCAAGTGGAGCTGGAGGCGTTGGAGGAGGCGGAGGAGTAGGAAAACTAATAAAAACAATAGGTGAAATCTCATCACCTGTAGAACAAGAAATTGGAAGAGATGAGCATATATCGTTTACGTTTGGGAATGTAAATCATAGTGTTTCTGTTTTAAATCTTACTGATACTACTGCGACTGTTCTTGTAAGAAGCACAGAAAAGAAATTAATAATGATAGTAGGTGAAGAGAAATTTATTGACCTTGATGATGATGGCAAAAATGAATTATCTCTTAGGTTAAAATCAATTAATATTCTAAAGAAAACTGCTCTCTTTATTATCACTCCCCTTTATGTTCCTTTAGCTCCCGGTAAAGAAGCTGGAAAAGGAAATGGAGGAGCATCTGATACTAGAGGGGCTGGTGGTGAAGAAGGGGAACGGGAAACTGGTGAAAGTGGTACAGGAAGCACTGGAGTTTCAAAGACTATTTTAATTTTAATAATTGTAGTAGTTGTATTAATCATAGCAGTTTTAATTGTTAAATTTTATAGAAAAAAGAAGATTTTTAGAGGATTCTGAAGAGTTTATAATGTGGTAAAAAAAGTGTAAGTATAAAGCATCGTCGTGGAAGATAAGATGATAAACTTTATACTAAGAAAATTGTGTTTGTGCAAACTCCAAGTTTTAACTCGAGAGATAGCAAACACAATTTTCGAGGTGTTCAAGAACTCCGTTCACGCTCCGGAATTTATTCCGGAGTACTTGACAATAACAAAATATTCCTCTCGATAATAAAAGTTAAGTGATTTTTACTATAATCAAAATTATCTAAAACCTAGATATATCTAACCTTTTTTTCTCCGACGATAAAAAATAAGCAAAAAAGGCTTGTCGTTTATACTATATATTTACAAATAAGTTAGTGAAGTACTTTATGATACAGAGAATTCTGATAATTAGATTACATTTTGTTCAGAATTCTCTGTCTAGACAATTCTGTTTAAACGTGGAACAATCAACAGAATTGTCTATAAATGAATAATGCGGGGAAGAGGATTCGAACCTCCGCAAGCACTAAGCTACGAGGGATCATGCAGAAGCTAGGATTCGAACCTAGGAAGGCACTAAGCCAGCACGGCCTTAACGTGCTCCATTTGACCACTCTGGCACTCCTGCAGATAGTAAGTATAAGGAGAAAGGTCGTTTTTAAGCATTTTCTTTCTGTCTGTTAATCTTGTTCTTGGAGGACAAAAACCAAATTTCTTCCAAACGAGATATTTGGTAATATGTTTTTGACTATTTGAACCTATTTCTTTAAACCATTTATTAACTTGTATGCTTCCATCAAATCTAATATTATGAGAATTCTGATGTTTTATCCCGTCTTTACCAATATAAGATCTTCTTTTATTAACTCTAAATTTAAAATTCAGAGACTTTAAAATTCTACATATTTCAGAAATCAAGATTTTTGATGTAGAAGTCATTCCCATTTTTATTTGTGTGTGATATTTATTATTTTTTTAAAAAGACTATTTCTTTCTATCCATCGTGGTATATATAATTCTGTTTTAACGCCACTAGGAATACCTAAATAATTGAGATATTTTTCAATCTTTGTACTTTCAACAGATAAACCATAGAAATTCTTCTTCATACTAAATACAATTCCTACTTTTCTTTTAAAAATAGGTAACATTATTTCTTTATTAAATAGAGGGATAATAGTTTTATCGTAGTTTTCTTTTTCTTCTCTTAAATCACCTCTAAGTTGAAATTTCATCCTTTTACTATTTCTTCGATGTGTTAACCCGCCATCACCGAAACTTAATCCAACTAATTCTGCAGTATTAGCATTTCTTTTAACAAACATTTTTATATAATTTTGAAATTAAAATATAAAACTATCTTGTAACTTTATAGTCACTAATATTAGTAGCCCGTTTGACCGCTCCGGCATCCCCGCTTGTATTTTATATAAGAAATAGGGATTTAAAGCTTTGGCTTTTTTTGAATTTGGGGAATTTATGTTCAATTTACCCAAACATTTCTTTCTCGACGATTTCACAGATTTCGTGATAGGCGAAATGGTGAATTTCCTGTATACGAGGAGTGTCTTGAGACGGAACATTAAATAAGATATCACAGAAAAGCTTCATCTTTCCTCCTGTTTCTCCTGTAAACCCAACTGTAATTGCTCCAAGATTTTTAGCTTCTTCTAAAGCAAGGATAACATTTTCAGAATTGCCACTTGTGCTTAGGGCAATAACAATATCTCTCTTGTCAGCATTAGCCTTAATAAAGCGAAGAAAAATTTCTTTATAAGAAAAGTCATTGCTAATGGCTGTTATAGTTGAAGGATTAGATGGAACCATAGCTTTTAACGATGAACGATTTTTATTTCTATAACAGCCTTCTAACTCGGCTGCAAAATGTAATGAATCTGCATAAGAACCACCATTACCAAAAATAATTATTTTTCCATCATTCCTATAAGAATTAATAATTAATTCGGCGATTTTTATAATAGTATCTTTATGTAACTCAGATGTTTTATTAACTAAAATTTTTAGGTCTTCTACATGTCTTGTTATTGTGTCTTTTGTGATTATTGTTTCCATGTTATATTTTCAAATTTTATTCTATTAATAAGTTCTTCTGTTGTTAAAGTGGACGTTCCTTGCTTTTCTACAACAATACCAGCTGCAAAATTGGCTATCTTTGCAGATTGAACAAGATTTGCTCCTGAAATAAGACTTAAAAGTAGAGTGACACCTAAAGTATCACCTGCTCCTGAAACATCTGAAACTTCCCTAACATTTGCAGGAAAATGAAAAAATTTATTATCGTATGATACGAGACCTTTACTTCCAAGAGTTATGACAATTGAGTTACTTTGCATCTTTTTCTTTAATTCTTTTGCAAGAGAAACCAAAGGAATGTCTTTCTTTCCAACAATTTCCTTAGCTTCAGAGAGGTTCGGCCTAACTAAACTGGCTTTTAAGAATCTCTCTGCATTTATAGGTTTTGGGTCAACTACTGTTATTTTTCTGTGCAAGTTTGAGAGATCAATTATCTTCTGACCAAATTTGCCTTTGAAAAGACGTTTATTATAATCAGATAGAATTATACCGTCGTAAAAATTTAATTTTTGCGTTAGATTTTTAATAAAAAATTCCTCTGATTCTTGACTTATTACTCTTAGATTTGTTTCTCCTGAGTCAACTCTCATAAGGTAATGCCCGTGTGCTATTTCAATCAATCTCTTTTTTTCTATTGTCTGTCCTTCATATAATTTTGTTAAGTTAATTCCTGTTTTTTTACATATCTTTTCAATTTTTCTGCCCCTGAAGTCTTTACCAATAACTCCATACAAGTCAACTTTTGCCCCTAAAGCCAACGCATTCATTGCCGTGTTTCCTGCTCCTCCAAGCCGGAAGTCTTGATTTTCATTTGTAAGAGTTATAAGAGGAGCAGCCGATTCCGGATTTAACCTATTTATTGCTCCATAGACATAGCTATCGAGCATCAGGTCTCCGATAACTGCAATTCTCTTTTTTGCAAACATTTTTATGATGTTTATTAATTCTGCACTGGAATTCATGAAAAAGAGAGATAAGAAAACTTTTTAAACTCTGCTTTTTCAATAGAATTGAAGACGGCCATAGTAATCTGGAAACGCCCGATCCCTTTCCGAACTCGGAAGCTAAGCAGATTATGTCAGTTGCGTTAGTCTCCCAACAGAGGCGAAACACTGATGCTGTCTTCTTTATTTTTTATGCTGAAGTGTATGGTGAAATTAGAAGATAAAGACTGGAAATTGATTATTTTGGATATTAAATGAAGTGCTGAAGAGCGTATACAAGCAGCATTTCATTTAGAGAAAGAAATTGATGATTTATCAATTAAAGCATTAGCAAAAGCAATGCTTTCAGATCCATCTCCAATTGTGAGACATGAGTGTGCATTTTCTTTAGTTGAGACGGCACATCCCGCTTTGGCTGGGTCTTATTTGATAAAAGCTATTGAGTCAGATAATAATATTTTTGTTATTCATGAGGCATTGCTTGCTCTCGGCACATTGGGAAAGAAAGAATTTATTCCTTTTATTCAAAAATATCTAAAGGATTCTAGGCCAGAAATTGCAGAAAGCGCGGAAATCGCAATTCAAAGAATTAAATTTACTTGAAAAGGTTTTATCGACGGATAAATTAGGTAAAAAGGATAATTAATATAGAAGTTGTATAAAATATAGTTAACTTTTCAGTCATTCAAAAAATCATTTAATGTTTGGTAAAAAAATATATAATTGCTTTGTGTAAATGAATGTATTGTATTTTTTACCTTTTTTAGCAAATAAAAATACCTCAGCTAAACATTATACTTTCTTTTAAACTCACCATAATCTTTACCCAAATATAATTCTATCATATCTGCCAGATTCCCCCATCCACCACTACCGGTATCTCTTCCAGCTAATCTTTTAACAATAAATTTAACAAAGTCCGGTTCTCTTCTTGAAGTTCTTTCAACATACATTAAAACTTTTCCCTCTACATCTTTCCCATCTTCAGATTTGCTTACTCTTTGGTCATCAAAAGTAATTCTTGCATCAATACTTGGAGTTATAAAATAAGGTCTTCCATTTTCTAATGTTCCCTGAAAAAAAGTGTGATGTTTTAAACATTCTAACAATTTTTCATATTCTCCATTCAGACATTGCAATTCATAAGTTGATATTCTTGTATTGTTAGTCATATTATTTTACAAAAATTGAACTATTTAAATCTTTTTATATGTGTCATTTTATAGTTATTAATTTATTTCAAATTGTATGATGTAACTATAAAGCTGTTTTCCCAATACCGACGATAAAAAATTCTTTATATTTTTAGGTCAATACCTCTTTCACGACGATAACAAGGAATTTGCCTTTATAGTTACTGTATGATAAAAGTAATTAAAATCTAGGTAAAAAATATATCACTTTGTGTAGACAAATAGACACTAAATTTTCTATTATCTAATGAGTTGATTTTTTATTCTTCTTCCCAAAATAATTTTGAATCAAGTAACCTATAAATGCAAAAAATAATCCACTCAATAATAGGGTGAATATCACTATTCCAGCTATTTCGTCTCCAGGATTAAGTTTAGATATTATAAATAATAAAAGAAGACTAACTATCACACCAAAAACGAAACCACCAATTGAACCTTTATTTCTCATGATTAGCCAGTACACGATAGCTAAAATGCCTGCGAAGATGATTCCAACAAACGGCTCACCCTCTTCGTAAAAAATACCCTGAATACCTACAATTATAAAGAATATAAAAAATACTAAAAATATTACTTGAAGCAATCTAAAATACCATTTTTTATAAAGTGTTTTCTTATCCATATTATTATAAGAAAAATTGTTATTGTGACGTCCTCTGGGGCTTGAAAGCCCCAGCTTCCCGCGCGG
>JACPLS010000052.1 GCA_016186375.1 Candidatus Pacearchaeota archaeon | reverse complement strand
CTCTGTGCATGTCTAATCCGATATATGCTTTTTCTCCGATGTTCATTTTATTTACCTCCTTTCAGTTGATTAAACATCCATATAGCTATGGATGTTTATCTATTTTTCTAAAGAAATATTCTACTGGTATCAGATGCTATATAACCAAGTTTTGAGATTTAGATTAAAGTGAATAAGATTTAAATAGAAGTGTGTTATTATTATTTAAATAAAAATGGAGACTCTTAATTTTTCGTTATTTTCATTTGATTTTAATGGAATTATTCCTTTTTTGGAAGTTTTAGCAATTGCCTTGATTTTAATAATTTTGTTCAATTTAATTCTATTATTTGTTAAAAGAAGCTTACTTAAAAGAGCGAAATCAAAGAATCAAATTTCTAACATTAAAATTCTTTCAAGAATAATAAATATCGTAGTTGTGATTTTAATAATAATTTTGTCATTCTTTTCATATGTAAGATCGTGGACAGGAATAGGGGTTGTATTAGGACTTTTGACTGCTGCTTTAGGTTTCGCTTTACAAAAGCCTATAACTGGAGTTGCCGCATGGCTTATGGTTGTGTTAAAGAGGCCATTTAGGGTTGGCGATAGAATAACTATTGGAGGAGTTAAAGGAGATGTTTATGATATATCTTTAACACATTTGTATATTGATGAGGTTGGAGGTGGAAAAATTGACTGGAGAGTATACTCAATCTATAGGTAAGAAGATTAATGCCAGAGTTTCGATGGATGACAGTGGATTAAAAATTAAAGTAAACTTTTTTGCTCCTATTCATCAACTATCAAAAATAAAAAGTGATTTAACAAAGAAGATTTATGAGTCAATTAATAAGGATAAGAAGGTAGAATTAGCATATCCAAGAAGAGAAATTACAATAAAGAAAGGCTAGGATTTATTTTCCAAATTTATAGAACAAGAATTTATACAGTATCTTTTTCCTGTCTTTGTTGGGCCGTCATTGAAAATATGGCCTAAATGGCTTTTACATTTAGCGCAAACAACTTCAGTTCTTTGAATACCAAGGTTATTGTCAGAGATGAAATTAACTGTTCCTGGCAATGATTTGTCAAAGCTTGGCCAGCCCGTTCCTGAATCAAATTTTGTATCTGATGAAAATAATTTCGCCCCACAACCTACACAATGATACATTCCTTTATCTTTAGTATTCCAATATTTTCCAGTAAAAGCAGATTCAGTACCTTTTTCTCTCAAGACCAGATATTGTTCTGGAGTTAATTTCTTTTTCCATTCTTCATCATTTTTGGGGAGTTTCTTCATGTTTTCATAATGGATATTTGATGATTTAAAGGTTTTTATCATTGTTTTGTGAGATATATGTCTGGGAGGCAGTATTTTTGGATATGACAATTATAAAGAAAGATAAGATTCTCTTTAATCTTTGAGATATAATAGCCTTATTGTTAATTTTTACTATAATATATTAATTGAGATATCAGTAATTTTAAATAATTAAATTTATCGAGGTTAAAAATTGATTAGTAATAAGATAATGAATTAAAGTGCATGGTTTCCTTCAAAATTCACGTTTATTTTATTTTGTCTTCCTTAAAATACAGTATCAAAGATAAAAATATTTATAAAGGCAGATTATATACTCTTATTATGGCGTGGTCATCTCCTTGTGGATTGTGTTCTGGAAGTTATGATTTTAGAAAAGATCCTGGCCTTAGAAAGCTTTATACTACAATAAGAGGTGACAGGCAAAAAATAGATGAATTAGTTGATTTCAGCCCTTGTGCTGCTATTAAGTTATATCTGGCTTATAGAGATCAAGATATTGGTGAGGCTTTTGTTTCAAGATTCGGAGATAGCACTGAAAGATTAACTAATTGTTTTAGACGAAATAAATTGTCTTGGCCAAATTGTATAGATCAAGGATTAAGTGTTACTCCCTTTCTTGCAAATATTACGGCTATGGTTGAAAGTTCTTTGGCCGAAAGATCAAGAGACTCCGCTTCAACAGTTTATGGAATAAATCCTTTAGAAACAGTTTTCGGAAGAGAAAATCCGGAATATAATGACTTTCAACAATTAGTATGGATATTGAGAGAAGAAGATGATAATAAAGAACTTTCTTTAAGGCAAAGATTACATATACCTTAATTTAATGACACTACTCTAAATTTAAACAATAAAAAATATTATTTGTTAATCAGTTATTATAGAATATTTCAGATAACAAGAACTCAATTTAAGGTTTGTTAGGGTTATTATGAATAATTACATAGGTACACCAGCAGCTAAAGCTGCGGCTTTATTGTCGTAGACTTCTATTTCGCAATTATCATCCGTGAGTTTTTTAGCATTTTCGTGGTGTGTGCGTGCTTCAGTATTTCCATCGCTATCAAAGTCTAAATTAGTAATCTGACCAGTTTGTGGCTCTATAAAGAGAAGACTTCCGTCTGGGGCATGAACATCTGTCACAGCATGAGCAACTGTTGGATTGCCTGCATTGTTATAACACCAATAAGCAGTAAATGTTGCATTGTAACCGGCTGCTGTTAAATTTCTTTCTAAGTCATCAGTAAAATTGTGGCACACATAATTTCCTGGAACGTAAGGCGCGCTTGATATATTTGTGCTGTTGATAATATCTGTAAGATTCTTTAGCCAATCACTTTGTGCTGTTGTATTAAATAATGTAAAATTTTGAGATTGGCTTATTCTTGGTTTCCCTCCATGCTTTGTGGGCAGACATTCCATAACTGCTCCTTTTTCATTTCTGCATTGAGTTATGGTTGTCTTGAAGCATTCAGAATCATTTAAACAGCAAGTAATTGGTTCACAGAGAGATTTACAAAACATTAAATCTTTTCTTGCTTCATTTTTGCATATATTGAGATTTTCTAAGGAATTTTCTTTGCATCTTTTACCTTCTACCTCAGCATTTTTTACACATGTCTGCCTTTCTTTACCTTTTAGAATGCTGCATTCATCAAGCATTTGTTTTTTTAATTCATTACAATGACGAATTGCATTTCTATGAGCATTAGAACAGTTTTTTACTTCAATTGTGTAATTCTTTGCACAAAGTGATTTGCATTGTGTAAGTGAGAGTGGAGGATTTGGATTTTCAGTTGGTAATTCAGAAATTAAATGTTGTTTTCCGCTCGTTATTGTTAAAAGTACAATGAAGGATGCTAGAATGAAGAGGAAAATTGAGATTAAACCAATTATTTTTTTACCATCCTTATTCATAAGCTTTTTTATAATTCGGTTCTTTATAAATTTTGGTGATTGGTTTGCGGTGGTAAATTGTTCTAGAGAGCATCATAGAAAAGGAGAAAAATTTATTACTTTATCAAAGCGACTTTAATAATGGATAGTTAAATTTTCTACAGTATTAAAATTTTCTTAAATATTTCAATAATTTTTTACTAATTAGAGGCTTACCTTTGACTAAGGCATATTTGTAAGGAAGGATTGTTGATTCTATTTTATTGATTTTAACTTCAACATTATTTTTAAATTTAATATCTTTAAGATTTTTCCCTTCTGTTATCTTTTTAACTACATAAACAGCATTATCCGTACTCATCTGTTCTTCACCTATATTAAATGTAGGAAACAAATTAATAACATTGGTCAACTCTTCTTTTGTCCTTTTTTTAGGAGGATTGTCTCCCAAAATGCCCCCAAATATAAAATATCTGAATTTCTTAGCTTTTTTTTGACTTAGGGCAATGGGAGATTCAGGATCTAGTATACAAGCATATTTAAGGTTTAAATTTTTTATTGAATCAGAATAAATTCTGCCGTATTTTTTAAGTTTTTTAACATCTTTATTCTTAATATTTGTAAACCATAAATTTTCTTTTCCTACTATCTTTGAAATATTTTGATATTCAATTCTACACCAGGGCCATATCTCTCTTTCCAAATGTTCAATTATAAATATTGGCTTTTCTTTTAATAGTTTCTTTTCCTTTAACATTATCATTTTAAAACAAGATAATTTATAAACTTGTTACTTATAAAAAAATAATAGGATTTTAAATGGAAAATATAGAAATTAAAAAAACGGAATGGGACTTATCTCCTTTATTTAGTGGAGATGCCGATTTTAAATTAGTAGAATATAGAAAACAAATTAAAGAGAAAATTGCCAGATTTGTAAATAAATGGAGAGATAGAGAAGATTATCTTTCTAATCCAGCAATTTTAAAAGAAGCATTAGATGAATATGAAGACCTTGACATAGTAGGTTCTGGAGGGGACGGTTCTAACACAAGGGACGGATTTTATTTCTGGTTAAGGACACAACAAGATCAATCAGATCCGGAAATAAAAGCAAAATACAACAAATCAATAGAATTTAGCACAAATCTAAATAACGAAATAACATTCTTTAAATTAAATTTGGCCAAGATTAAATCAATAGATCAAGAGAACATTTTGAAGAGTAAAGAATTATTTAGGTATAAGCACTTTTTAGAAAGAGTTTTTGCTGAGTCAAAATACTTACTAACCGAAAAAGAGGAAAAAATAATTAATCTTAAAAATACAACCTCTCATTCAAAATGGGAGGAGATGCTATCAACTTTTCTTTCTAAAGAAGAGAGGGAAGTAATAAATAAAGAAGGAAATAAAGAATTGAAAAGTTTCTCTGAAATATTGACTTTAATGAATGAACAAAACAAAGAAGTTAGAGATTCTGCTGCTAAAGCCTTTAATGAGATATTGCTAAAACATGAGGATGTAGCTGAAGTTGAAATTAATGCTCTTCTGGCGAATAAGAAAGTTGATGACGAATTAAGAAATTCTCCAAGGCCAGATTTTTTAAGACATTTAAGCGATGACATTGACAGTGATATTGTAGATGTCTTAATTAAATCTGTCTCCGAAAGATTCGATATACCAAATATATATTACCAATTAAAAGCTAAGCTCTTTGGTGTTAAAAAACTTGAATATCACGAGAGAAATGTTAGTTATGGAGAAATAGATAAGGAATATTCTTATAAAGATGCCATATTACTTATAAATTTAGTTTTTGATAAGTTAGATGTTAAATTCTCACAGAATTTAAAAAAATTAATTGAAAATAGTCAGATTGATGTTTATCCTAAGAAAGGAAAAAGACAAGGTGCATTCTGCACAGATAGTTTATTATCACAACCAACATACGTATTATTAAATTATACTAACAAATTAAACGATGTAACAACTATAGCACATGAAATTGGTCATGCAATTAATAGCGAATTAATGAAAGAAAAACAAAATGCCCTGAATTGTGCTATGCCTCTCTCAACAGCTGAAGTTGCAAGTACATTTATGGAAGATTTTGTCTTGGATGAATTAATGAAAAATGCTAACGATAATGAAAAATTATCATTGTTAATGATGAAATTAAATGATTTAGTATCTACAATATTTAGGCAAATCGCATGCTATAATTTTGAAAAGGAATTACATTCTAATTTTAGAGAGAAAGGCTTTTTATCTAAGGAAGAAATTGGTTCTCTTTTTCTGAAACATATGAATTCTTACATGGGGCCTTTTATCGAGCAATCAGCAGGGAGCGAAAATTGGTGGGTTTATTGGCACCATATTAGAAGATTCTTTTATGTTTATTCTTATTCATCTGGACTTCTTATTTCCAAAACTCTTCAGGCAAATGTAAAAAAAGATAAGAGTTATATAGAGAAAGTTAAAAACTTTTTGTCTTCTGGATCATCAGATTCTCCAAAGAATATTTTTCTTAAATTAGGTATTGATATAACAAGGAAGGAATTCTGGGAAAAAGGAATAAATGAAATAAACTCTTTGTTGAATGAAACTGAAAATCTTGCTAAGAAGCTCGGTAAATTAAATTAAGTGTATTGATAGATTTAAGTAAAGATATCAATAGATCAAGATTTAGAAATTTTCCATATTACATTAAATAAGTGCTATTTTACTCATTGCCTTCTTTATCAATGGAAGCTTAATTTTAATTGTTTTCCAGAGAGTCATTATACTTAACTCAAAATATGAATGAGTTATGAAATCACGAAATTGAGACATATCGAACCAAGGAACTTGCCTATTTTTCTCTTTTAAGGCACGAGGAATATTTTTTGTTGCCTCTCCAATAATTTCAAGTCTTCTGATAATTGCATCTTGAATTTTTAGATCATTCTTTAGTTGTTTTTCAGAGATATTTTTCATGTAATATTCAATTTGATTAATACTTTTTCTTATGTCATCAATAAACAACTTATAGTCTCTTTTCATTGTATTATGGGTATTTCGTTATTAAGTATATTCTTTCTTAATTCTTTTCTAATTCCTGCATATTCGACTAGATCTACTTTCTTTTTCAAGGACTCTTCAATATCTCTTTTTAACCTAATTAAATCTATTAAATCAGTTCCGCCGTCAATCTCAACTAAAATATCAACGTCACTTTTATTATTCTGCTTTCCTCTTGCGAAACTTCCAAAAATACCTGCCTTTATAACTTTATAGTCTTTTAAAATTGGCATTATTTTTTCTTTTATTTCTTCAATTTTGCTGATGTTTTTCATGATAACAATAAACTTTACAAATTTTTAAGTCTTTGCTTTTGCCTTGCAGAAAAATTCAGTACTTTCATTTAAAAAGTGAACATATACAATTTTATCTTTCATTTAAATTAGGAGAAAGAAGAGATTATTCCATCACTTTACTCTCTACAGAAATACTCTGATTGATCATTTCTTTTTCCATGTCAATAATTTTATTCAACTCATTGTAAGTTACTATAGGAATCCCAATTATGAAAGCTGAAACAAAGGTATAATTAATGAATTTTCGTAGTTTTCTAATTCTATATTCGTAATTCATCTTTTTCCATTGTTTTTGTATTTGATCTAGGGTCAATTCCCTCGTTATCTGTATAGTTCTTTCTAAATATCTGTCAAAGTTATATTGATTTCTCATATTTTATCAAATTTCAAAGAGTTTAAAAACCCTACTTTTCTGCAATAGATATGGCATTTAAATTAAATATCTCTGACAAAGAAGGAAGAAGCTGGAAGATAGAAATAGAATCAGAGACCATATCAGGAAAGAATCTTGGGGATAAGATTGAAGGAAAAGAAATAAAACAGGATTTGGAGGGCTATGAATTTGAGATTACAGGAGGGTCTGATACAGCAGGATTTCCACTATCAAAAAGCATTGAAGGCTCTGGCTTGAGAAGAGTTTTATTAAAGAAAGGTTGGGGGATGCATGATAAAAGAGAAGGAGTAAGATTGAGAAAGACAGTCAGAGGAAAACAAATTTCTGGTAATGTTAGCCAAATTAATCTTTTTTTAGTCAAAGAAGGGAAAAAGAAACTATATGAAGTATTCCCTGAACAGAACAAGCCTAAAGAGGTGAAGGAAGTTACTGCTGTGAAGCCTTCTAAACAAAATGCTTCTGCTACACCTGCTACAGTATCTCCACTTTAATAAATTATATATTAGAATAACTAAAAGCTTTTAAATTCGTAATATCTGTCATTTTTATGCCCGATGAACAAAGAGAGAGAACAGATGATATTGATCCACTTAAAGATCTATTTGTAAAGTTAGAAAAAAGATTATATGATAGTGAAGGACACCTTCTGGGTAACCAACCACATTTTTATATACCTTTTGGAATTAAGAATCACTATGATATTAGGAATGGAGATGGACTGTTATGCGAGATTGTAGAATTATATAACGGAGAAAGAAAAGAAAGAGTAAAGAAAGATATTCTAGTTGATATAAGTTTTATTTTTGGTGGTTTGGGTGGAGTATTCTCTAAAGGAACGATTGATAAATATAATCTATCCCGGTACAGGCATGCCCATCTTTATATTAAGAAAGCAATTAAACAAAATAAATCATAAGTTTTAAGTATATTACCATATTTTAATTTTAATGACAACAACAAAGACTACAATTGATTTTGATAATCCTCAAGAAGTTAGCAAATATTTAGATATATACAAGAATTTATTATCTGAAGATTTACCAGATTATATTTTAATGACTTTTGTGGGTGTTCTTTATGAAGCACGAGGTAGAGAAAATTTGGATAATAGAAGGAAATCAATAGATTATTTAGGATTTACAGGTTTTGGAAGAGAGGAATTGGAACGAATAGCTAAAAATTCTGAAGAAGTTAGAAGTCTAAGAAAATTAGCCAATGATTGGTTGAGAAATCGTGAAGGTAAGATGATGGGATATTTATGTTTAAGTGATCAAAATAATGAATTTGGAAGGAAAAATGGAGTTTTACAAGATCATAATGTAGAAGGAGTTGTTATTTCTTTTATTGGAAAGGGACATTTAAACGAGATAAAAACAGTTTATTTGACAAAAGTACAAAGATTAAATTTAGGTTACAATGTTAATGAATTTCGTCCAAGAGGTTATGATGAGAGATGGAGTTCATTGGGAGAAATATATTTAACTTCAAGAGGAACGGAATTAAGAGCTGAATGTTGCAAAACAGACCATTTAATTGATGGTTTTTATGGATGTGGAATTGTTGTTTCAAAATCTTTAGCACAGGAGTTGTCTTTGAAAGTTGGTAGTAGAGTTGAATTATCCAAGAAACCTTGGAATGAGAGGTTTTATGTTTAATTTAAGTCTCATAACAAATTATTTAAGGGACAATAATTATGTGAATTTATGAAAATAGGAATTTTAGGTTCGGGTGATGTGGGAAAGACTTTGGCAAACGGCTTTATTAAATATGATTTTGAAGTCATGATTGGCACCAGAGATAATAAACTCGATGATGTCAAGAACTCCGGAATAAATTCCGGAGCGTGAACGGAGTTCTTGAGCACCTCGAAAATTATTTTTGCTTTCTCTCAAACTTAAGTAAGGAGTTTACGCAAAAATAATTTTCTTAGTATTAAAATCAAATTTGGTAATAAATTAAAAGTGGGGAGTTTTAATGAGACTGCAAAATTTGGAGAGATAATTATTCTTGCAGTGAAGGGAATTGCAGCTACAGAAGTATTACACTTGGCGGAAAAAGAGAATCTGAAAAGTAAAATTATTATTGACACAACAAATCCTATTGCGGATGAGCAACCAGTGAATGGAGTTATAAAATTTTTTACTTCTTTAGATAAATCTTTAATGGAGGATCTGCAATCTGAATTTCCGGAAGCTTATTTTGTTAAAGCATTTAATAGTATTGGTAATGCATTCATGGTAAATCCAGATTTTAATGGGATAAAGCCAACTATGTTTATTTGTGGTAATAATGATAAGGCAAAAAAAGAAGTTCATAAAATACTAATTAAGTTTGGTTTTGAGGTTGAGGATATGGGGAATGTTGAATCTGCAAGAGTAATTGAACCGCTATGTATTTTGTGGTGTATTCCTGGATTATTAAGAAATGAGTGGAATCATGCCTTTAAGCTGTTGAAAAAATAAAACAAGAAATTAAATGAACGATATATGTAATATAACCTCATTCTTCTAAACCTTTAAAAAGAGGTTGTTCTAAAGCATAATATAATGGATAATATTAAAACAATGAAGGCAGAAAATGTTGAAGATATAAAAAGTAATGTAAATGAATTACCGACAATTAATGTTGGTATAGTAGGGCATATTGATCATGGAAAAACAACATTGCTTTATAAATTAAGTGGAAAATGGACAGATACTCATTCTGAGGAACTTAAGAGAGGAATTACCATAAAATTAGGATATGCTGATATTACTCTTTATAAAGATGAGGTCGGATATAATAAAAATGGCAAGGGGAAAGCAGTTAGGCATGTTTCGTTTATTGATTCACCAGGGCATGAAATGCTTATGGCAACAATGCTTTCTGGGGCTGCGATCATAGATGCTGCGGTATTAGTGGTTGCAGCAAATGAAGGAATTAAACCGCAGACACGAGAACATTTAATGGCTCTTCAAGCGAAAAAAATCAAATACTTAATTATTGTTCAGAACAAGATAGATTTGGTAGATAAGAATAAAGCAAGAGAGAATTATGAAGAAATTAAAGAATTGTTAAAAGGAAAATATGATAATGTTCCGATCATACCTGTTTCGGCGCAACAGGAAGTTAATTTAGATGTGATTTATAAGGCTTTGGCAGAGATTCCTCTATCGAATAAAAATTTTAAAGGCGAACCAGTGTTCTTAATAGCCAGAAGTTTTGATATAAATAAACCTGGAACAAGGCCAAATGACCTTCATGGGAGTGTATTAGGAGGGACTTTAAGACAAGGAATTTTAAGAGTTGGCGAAGAAATCGAGATTAAACCTGGGATAGTAATCAAGGAGGCTAATCAATATCATTATAAGAAAATTATGACTAAAATTGTAAGGTTATTTAGCGGTTCTAAAGAGGTGGATGAATTAACTCCTGGTGGAAGTATGTCGATTGAAACAGAACTTGATATGGGGGTTGGGAAAAATGATTCTCTTGCTGGATGTGTTGCTTCTAAGTTGGATAAATTACCGGAGATATCGTTTGAAATAGACATTAAGCATATTTTATTTCCAGAAGTATTTGGCATTGCAGGGCATAAAAAAGTAGAGCCAATAAAAGCTTCTGAAACTTTACTTTTGAGTGTTAATACATCAATGTCTTTGGGTATAGTTAAAAGAATTAGGGGAAATGAAATCGAATTAAATTTAAAAGTTCCTATTGTTCCGTACAAAGGAGATAATGTTGGCATTGCACGCAACATTAATAATCATTGGAGACTTATTGGGTATGGGGAAATCATTTAATTAAGAAAAATCAAATAATATTCATTATATTTAATTCAAGAGAGGTTTTTAGATGGCTTGATTTCTAAATATAATTTATATTATAATTCTTTAATTTCATCATACTAAAGATTAAAAAGTAATCTAACGCACAAGAATTATGTTAGAAGAAATTAGCGCAATTAAAAAGGTAAAGGGACCATGCGTAATATTGGCTGGGGCTGGGACAGGGAAAACTCATACAATAGTTGAGAAAGTAAAATATATAATTGAAAATAAGATATACAGTCCTGAAAAGATTGTTTGCATAACTTTTTCCAATGAGGCAGCTAATAATTTATCTTCAAGAATAAGCAGGATTTTAGGTAAAATTGAAAATAGCCCTATTATCAGGACTTTTCACGGGTTTTCAGCCGATTTATTAAGAATATATGGAGTAAAAATAGGAATTAAAAATAATTTTAAGATTCTTGACCCTGATGAAGCGAAAGTTATATTACACAGGAATTTGCGCATAGCTCCGGGAAACTGCCATAAATATATTAGCAACATTGGAATTGCAAAAGACCTTGGGATAGGAATTAATGATTTGCGAAATTATTTATTATCTAAGGAAAGAGAGTTTTTAGGCATTAATTTGGAAAAAAAACTAGAAATTTTGCAGTTTGAACTACAAACTTTATATTTGAAATATAATAGTGGAAAAAGGAAAATTTTATTGGGAGAAATTAAAAAAGTAAAAAGGATAATCGAATTAAAGAAGTTTTTGAATGCGTGGGGCGCTTATGAAAAGATAAAACAGAAAGGTAATTTTCAAGATTATTCTGATTTGAATATGAATGCTTTAGAAATTGTTAAAAGAAATCAAGAAATAAAGGACGATTTTGAATATTTTATCGTAGATGAATTTCAGGATACAAACAAGATGCAATTGGATTTCCTTATTGAGCTTTCTAGAGAGGGAAATATAAGTATTGTAGGAGACTTGAACCAGAGTATTTACAGATTTAGAGGAGCTTACAAGGAAAATATTAATTTATTCAAGAAGGCATTTAATGTCATTGATAGTGATATATTTACTCTTTCAAAGTCTTATAGATCTTCCAATAAAATACTTAAACTTGCACACAAGTTGATTTTAAATAATTATAAAAATAAGAAAGAATGTTTTTTTATTGAAAATTTTGAAAATAGAGAGGGTGAAAAAATAGAGATATTCGAAATTAAAGATTCTAGAGAAGAAGCTAGAAAAATTATTGAACTAATAAATAATGAACTTAAAAGAGGAACTCCTTTAGATGAAATATGTATCATGTTTAGGACACACCAATATGGAAGAATAATAAGGAAAGCATTGGAAAGAGAGGGAATTGAATATGTTGCGGTTGCTAAATCTTCTTTATTGAGACAGAAATCTGTAAAGACAGCACATGATTTTCTAATTATTTTGAATAAGATAAAAAGAAGTGAGAAAGGAGGAGGAGAGATTTGGTGGGATATTTTTTTTAATCTTGAATTTAATAAGGATGACTTAATTATATTAGGAAAAGAAATTAATTCGTATTCAAAGAAAGGAAGTGGCCAAAAAATCGATAAAGTTGGCTTAGAAAATAAAGAGCCAATATCTTTATATTTATTTCAAAATCTTGATAAACTAGAATTTTCAGAAGGAGGGAAGAAATTTGTTAAAATAATAATTGATAAAATTAAAGAGATGCTTTCTTATATTGATAAAAGAATATCAGATTTATTAACAGAAATTTATAGGATCGGAGGCTTTGTCAATGAACAAAAGACTAAACATGAAAAAGAAATAATGCTTAACCTGAATAAATTTTATGAACTGGCGAAGAGTCACGAATCACTGTATGATTCTGACTTAAACAATTTCATTTATTACCTTGAGGTTTTGGAAAGCCTTGGTATCGAAATAGAAGCTTCCACTTTAGAAGAAGAAGGGGTAAGGTTGATGACGTCTCATGCTACAAAAGGTTTAGAATTTTCTATTGTTATAGTGACAAACCTTGCTCAAGGAAGATTTCCTTTAGAAAAGTATTCAACTGAAAGTTTAATACCAACCGAACTCTTACCCGATATTAAATCAGAAATAAAAAATTTATCAGACTCTGAAAAAGAAGATTTTATAATGAATTATGAGAGAAATAATCATTTGTTAGAAGAGCGGAGATTGGCATATGTATCTTTTACAAGAGCAAAAGAAAAGTTGATACTGACTTTTGCTGAACAATATGGGCACAAGAAAACCTTTCCATCTCAATTCTTAGATGAAATTAGATATAGAGATAATGATGATGTTTCCTATGTTAAAGATGATGAAATAAAATTTCCTAGCGATGAACATCTAATAGATAAAAAACAGATCGATATTCCCCATATTTTATCATTGCCAAATTTTGAAAAGGCTCTTGGTATTATAGTTGAAAATAAAGGAATAAAAAAAACAGGGCATGAAAGGTTTTCTCCGTCAGCTTTAATAATGTTTTCAGAATGTGAAAAGAGCTTTGAGTATAAGTATATTTATAATATGCCTGAAAAAAAGACCATCTCATGGGAAGCAATGCGTCTTGGTAGTTTTGTTCATATTATTCTTGAAAAAGGAGTTTCTTTAGGTTTCAAAAGCTTAGATGAATTCTTGTCTCTTACAAGAGAGATCGGAATTGAAGAGGATTGGGAAAATATAGAATTGAAAGAAGCAGAGATATTGATTAAAGTATTCTTTGAGAGAAATAAAGGGCACTACAACTCTGATAGCAAAACAGAACAATATCTTCCTTTAAAATTAGAAGGGATGGATTTCATTGGTTTTGCAGATAGGATTGATTTTACACCCGAAGGAGCAGAAATTGTTGATTATAAGACAGGAAGACAACATATTGCTTCTAAAAACAGGAATTGGCAGCTTGGTTTTTACGCATTGGCAGCAGAAGAAAACTATGGTAAAGTTAGTAAGGTTATTCTTGATATGCTTAAGCAAGAAAGGCCATTGGAATTTAAGATTGATGGGAAAGGATACGCTACATGTGTTTCATCGAGATTTATTGATGGATTCAATATTTACGATGTAAAAAGAGAATTAATTGAAACCGCTTACAAAATTCAGGAAGCTTATAAAAAAGGCTTTAAGCCCTGCCCTATAGAGAAGAACTGTGAATTTTGTAATGAGTATGTTTATGGGTTGTGATTACTATTATATTCAACCTTATTCCAACATGGTCAAAAAGTTATAGTTTTATGGAAACAATTATACGAAAGGTAAATTGAACAAACTGAAAACGAAAAATATATTAATTATAATCTATAGCCCATAGTTATGGAAAACAATAGAATTACGACAATACAAGTGAATTGAGAATTGTTTGAATTACTAAAGAGGAAAAAAGATGAAATGAGAGCTGATTCTTATGGTGAAGTTATTTCGAGGGCTCTTTTACCGAGATCAAAGAAGAAGTCTATGGCTGGATATCTTGGAAAATTTCTCACTAAACAAGAAATAGAGGAGATACTACAAGATGACAGAAGAAGAGAAGAGAGATTCTAAATTATTAGACTCTAGTATTTGGCTTTCTTATTTTTTAGAAGGAAAATATAAGGATATTATTGAGGTGAGTCAGGGACTTTTTTTATCAGTGCTTTCTCTTTTTGAAGTTCAGAGAAAACTGCATAAAAGTAGTTTAGATAAGGAGAAAATAAAGAAGAGTATAGAATTTATAAAAGAGAAGAGTATAATATTGGCCTTAACAGAAGAGATAGCGAATAGAGCAGTTGAAATTGCTGTAGAAAAAAATCTCCCGACTATAGATTCACTTACTAATATGACTGTAATTATCAATAATAAAATAATATATACAGAAGATAATGACTTTCGAGGCTTGTTGAATGCGGTTGTTTTTGAAAAGCAGAAAAAATAAAAAATTAAAAGAAGCAATTCAAAATATAATTGAGAAATATCTTAATTTCTATTAAAAATTAAAATCTTTTTCTAAATGGTCTTCTTTGCTTTTGGTTGTCGGGATTAAAAGGTTTTGCTTCATTTACTACAATTTGGCGTCCTTCTACTTCCTTTCCGTTCATTTCGTTTAATGCTTTTTCCGCTTGCGTGTCATCAACAACAGTCACGAAACCAAAGCCCTTTGATTTTCCGGTGTCTTTGAAGGTAATAACTACTACTTCTTCAAGCTGTCCATACTGGGAAAAAAGGCCTTCTAGCTTTTTGCTGTCTACAGAAAAAGGAAGGTTTCCAACATACAATTTCTTGCTCATTCTACTCTCCTTACACTTATTTATTTAACTAAGAATTGATCTTGTAATCTAATTCTTAATTGTAAAATTATGTTTTAGAGCATTTATAAAACTTTGTATTTGTGTTTATTTTAGTATAAACTTTTCAACATTTCTTTTAGCCTGTTCTTTGCGCTTCTGATGTTCTTTTAAGAATAGAAAGATTTTTTCTATTAAGATTGATTTTAATTCAGAGGTTAGAAGCTTTCCTGAACGATAATCAGATTCAATTTTTCCGAGTTTTTGGTCATCTGGCTCGAAAAGATAGCGCAGATATTGAAATGAGACATCTATATCCGGATTACCTCCATGTTTTCTATGATCCTCTATTGTGTCTTTTCCTCCTGAGAACGCATATTTATTTATCTTTTTCTTTACCTCTTCTAGGTTATCTGAAAGGTAAATAACTTTTGAAGTTGTATCTGAAGCAGACATCTTTGCGCCTCCGTCAAGAGAAGGCATAAATTTAGAATGAAGCGCAGCAGGTTTTTCAAACTGAAAGTCTTTATGTGTTGAAATATCTCGCGTAACTCGAATGAAAGGGTCCTGATCTATTGCAACAGGAACTACAGAAAGATGCTTACCTCTTAAGAATTGTGGGAACAAAATATGTGCTGCTTGCATAGCAGGATAAAAGCTCCAGCCAACATTATCCTCTGGCTTTAGCCCAAATACGGCTTTTGAAGTTGAATAGGTAATCCTCTTCGCAATTTGTGCAGCATAAGTGTAAATATTAGTATAAACAAAATCCTCAAAGATATAAGTCTTGCCTCTTTTAAATCCGAGTGCAATAATGTCAAGGATGTTATCCTGCGCGTACGCAAGAACTTTTTCAAAAGTCACTTCTTCCTTAACATAGAATTTTTCATCATCTGAAATTGGGATGAATACTTCGCAATCAAATTGTTCTTGCAAAGATTTTGCAACTAAAAAAGGAACAAGGTGCCCTATGTGCATCTTATCACTTGGGCCTCTTCCAGTTATAACTGAAATTTTCTTACCTTTCTCAGCACGCTCGAGCCATAGATCAAAGTCTCTATGGGAAAAATAAAGCCCTCTTCTTAACAAAGGGTGTGTCTTTACAAGTTTGTACCTCATATTCGCATCAATAAGAGTAACTCCGAATTCTTTTATTAATCGCTCATAATCAACATTTCCAGAGACTTCCCAGGGAGTAACTGTAAATTCTTTTTTCATCTATATCAATATGGAAGGGGATTTATAAATATTGGGAATTTTTTTATCGATGACATATATCTTTAAAAAGTCTCAATATTGAATTTTTTATGGAAAGAACGGAAACTATAGGTGTTTATGATTTACATATTAAAGAGATTCGTTCTCTTGCAGACCAGGGACTTTCTGGGGAGGAAATTGGGTTAAGAACAGGATTAACAAGAGAAACAATATATGGATATAGTTATAAAGAACATTTAAGATTTGGAGAGACTAAAAAGAGAAGAAGAAGAGAAAAATTAGTTGAAAGATTAAAAAAGGGAATTCCTGTTTTTCAACTTAGAGAAGAATTAGATATGAAACCAAGTTATTTCTACATTTTTATGAAGAGTAGCGGTGTTGATATATATGAATATCAATTACTTGAATTAAATAACAAATTGAGGAAGAAATTTTTTGCATCAGTAAGAAACACGGATGATTTAACAAAAAAAATTGCGGGACTTGCTCTTTCTCAATGTTTAACTTTAGATCAAATTGGAGAAAGCGTCAAGAAATACCGTGAGTATATTCGTATAACGCTTTTAGGCCTTGGAATTCATTATTTGTGGCAAGAGAGAAGGGAAGAAAATAAAAATTTAGGAGAATAATGATATTATTTTGAACTTCAAAATACGGCAGAATATACAAGATGGAAGAATTTAAATATGAAAAATATCTTCTAATATAATGAGGAATAGAAAAATGAGGCGAGATTTTGCTTTTTTTATTATAGCTGTAACCTTATTTGTTTTTGTAATATTGCCCTCTATTTCTGCAGAAATATTGCTTGGCCAAAGTAAATACTTATATAATGTGGGAGATAGTTTTATTATTAATGTGACTTTAATCCCCGGAGTAGCCACTGATGGATTTATGACTTCTAAATTAATTTGCCCAAATGGTGATGTTGAAATTTACAGAAGTTTTTACAGCTTAAATTCGAATGAACAGAAAGTAGTAGATTTATCTATCCTTTTTGGGAATTCCCTTTTGGGGGACTTGGTGGGAAATTGTTATGTTAATGTTTTATATGGAAATGATGATGTTAAGAGCAGAGATTTTATAATTACAAAAGATATTGATATTAGTTTGAATATAGTTGGTGCAAGTTTTGACCCTGGAAAAGAAATAAATGTTAAAGGGAGTGCAAAGAAGAAAAATGGGCAATTAGTTGAAGGATTTGTTGAGGCTAAAATTGAAGGATTGAACCAGAGTATTTTTGCATCAACAATAGGCGGGAATTTTAATTTCACCATACCACTATCTGGAAATGTGAAATCTGGAAATTACGGACTTGAAGTTAGAGTTTATGAAAAAGATTCGCTAGGTGTGATTATGAATGAGGGAAGTGCTGGGGCGATCATTAAGATAACACAAGTTGTTGAAAAAATAGATATCGCTATCGATTCTCAGGAAATAACTCCGGGGAATGTTTTAATATATAAGTTATTGTTATTTGATCAGGCAGGATTAGAAGTTGGAGAAGATGCAAGTATTGTTGTTTATAGACCAAATGGGAACATTTATAGTAAAAAACTTGTAAAGTCTGGGGAGTTTGTCCAGATACCTATTGCTTTAAATACAACTCCAGGTTATTGGAACATAGAAGGAATTTGGGAGGGCATGGAAACAAGAAGATCATTTTATGTTAAAGAGATAGAAAATGCTTCAATGAATATTGAAAATCAAACTCTCATAATATCTAATGTGGGAAATGTTCCTTACAGAAAAACTCTTGAAATTTTTATTGGTAATGATAACGAACTTAAGGAAATTAATTTGGATGTTGGAGAAACAAAGAAATATAGAGTTAGTGCAAAAGATGGAGAATATGAAATAAGAATTTCTGATGGGCTATTGGAAAGAAATTTAGGAAAGAATTATCTTACAGGAAATGCAGTGGATATAAGGGAAGTTGGAAGCCAAAGTAACACGAGCATGAAATTAGTAATATGGATAATTATTTTGTTAATATTGGTATTTGTTGCATTTAATCTTTATAGGAAAATAAAGAAAAATAGTTATCTCGGAAGAGAACCTTCAATGCCAAATTCTTCGGTGAAAGAAAAAACATCTTCATACGAAGATGTTGCAGGGAAATTAGAAGGAACTATTATATCTGGGAAAAAAGAATTATTAACTGTTATTGTTCTTAAGATAAAAAACTTGCCAGAATTGCTTACATCTGAAAATAATGCTCTACCAGCTATTGAGAGGGCTATACAAAAAGCCAAGGATACCAAGGGAAGAGTATATGAACAAGGAGAATATAAGACTATTATTTTATCGCCAAGTTTTATGGGAGGAGAAGAGGTAATTGGAAAAGGGCTCACATTAGCAGAGGATATAAGGATTATTATTGAGGAATACAATAAATATTATGCCCTCAAGATAAATTATGGAATTGGTATGCATAACGGGGAGATGATTATTGAGAAAAATAAAGAAGGGAAAATTAAGTTTACTGCTGTTGGGGGAACAACTCTACTTGCTAAAAGAGCTTCTGACAGAGCTCAAAATTGTGTTTATCTTACAGAAATAGTCCATAGAAAAATGTTGGGAAAGATAAAAAGTGAAAAAATCTCTAATGAAGGATTCTGGAAACTTAATCAAATTTTAAGAAGAGACGAGCATAAAGACTTTATAAATAAATTTATGAAAAAACAGTCAGATGAAAGAGCAAGAAAGGCAGGGTTTGTGAAATAAGACTTTTGAATTATTTTCTTGAGCCCATTAGAACTTTTATTCCCTCTTTTATGCTATTAACTAAAGTCTTTTCTGGATGTTCCTCTTCTTCTTTTCTCAATTCTTCTAATTTTTTCTTTAAATGAGTGTTTTCATCTTCTCTATATTTCAAAAGTCCTTGTCCAATTAAATTTGATAAAGGTATTGTTCTTGAAGGATTTGCGAGTTTTACATTGTACTTTTTAGCTTCAAGTATCTTGTAGATATATTCCCAAACACATGTGCTTTCAATAACACTCTTGGTCTCTTCTGGCTTGTATTGCGGCATAAAAATTCCAAAGTTATTTTCACAATTTGTGAATTTATTCTCGGCTAACTTATTTCCTTGGTCATCTTTTACAACAGCAACTGTAAACTGTTTGTGTATGTCCATTCCGATGTAGTTCATTTTTATTTTTCCTCCTTTCATTTGATAATCGGTTAAAGCCGAAGGCTTTAATCTAATTTTCTAGAATTTTCATATCATCTTGACATATAGATATATTTATAATCTTAATTTTTATGATTGAATTATGAAGAAAATTGGAACAATAGAAAGATATCAAGAATTTCTTCCAAAAATAAGAGAAGATTTTATTATATCATTAAACGAAGGAAATACTCCTTTGATTTTAGCTGAATCTCTTCCAAAAATTATTAATAAAAAAAACTTAAAATTATATTATAAATTTGAGGGACTTAACCCAACTGGTTCATTTAAGGATAGAGGTATGACTCTAGCGATATCAAAGGCTTTTGAAAATGGTGCGAAAGCAGTTATTTGTGCATCTACAGGAAATACCTCAGCATCTGCGGCCGCTTATTCTTCACGTTGTGGACTAAGATGCTATGTTCTAATACCAGAAGGTAAAATAGCGAAAGGAAAGTTGTTACAAGCCTATCGGTATGGGGCTAAGGTAATTATGGTAAAAGGTAATTTTGACCAGGCATTACAAATTGCTAAAGAACTTTCAAAAAATGAAGGTATTGAGTTAGTAAATTCAATTAATCCTTATAGAATCGAAGGGCAAAAAACTGCTTCTTATGAAATAATAGATGACTTAGGAGAAGCACCAGATTATCATGTTCTTCCTGTCGGTAA
Organism: Candidatus Pacearchaeota archaeon; assembly: GCA_016186375.1. Taxonomy (GTDB): domain Archaea; phylum Nanobdellota; class Nanobdellia; order Pacearchaeales; family GW2011-AR1; genus VGKP01. The sequence continues at coordinate 11,702 of JACPLS010000052.1, read as the reverse complement.
TGCTGGAAACATAACTGCTTATTGGAGAGGTTATAAAGAGTACAATTCAATAGGAAAATCAAAAAAATTACCCAAAATGTTAGGATTTCAAGCAGAGGGATCGGCACCTTTAGTAAAAAATAAAATTATAGATAAACCAGAAACAATAGCAACCGCTATAAGAATAGGGAATCCTGCAAGTTGGAATGGGGCAATTACAGCAAGAAATGAGTCAGGAGGGTTAATAGATTCTGTTAGTGATCTAGAAATTACATATGCTTATAAATTTCTTGCAGAAAAAGAAGGAATATTTGCTGAGCCAGCATCTGCTGCATCTGTGGCGGGAGTTATAAAACTCGCTAACAACGGATATTTTAAAGAGGAATCCATAATAGTAATGACTTTAACTGGATCTGGATTAAAGGATCCTGATTTTGCACTAAGTTTCGATGATAAAATTGAAGTAGTTGATGCAAATTACAATTCAGTCAAATCTATTTTGAAGGGTTGAAATTATATCTATACAAAATATATAATCTTAAATTAAAATTGATTCATTTTTATTAATGTTTCTTATTGATCTTATAATAATAAAAACTAAGTGACCGCAAGGTATTTAAATATCAACATATTAATATTAACATGAAAAATGAGGGGCTTGAGGCTGAAATGAGTAGGAAGTATTGGGCAACGCTGGACTTAAGAGTCAACAGTCTCACATGTGTTTTTATTTCTAAATTCAAGTAAATCTTTAATTTCACTTTAGATTCTTGCAACAACAAAAAAATGGCTTTAAAATTAACATATCCTGCTTCTGAATTTCTTTTTGATATTAAGAATCTTCCATCTCAGATTTTGAGAGAAATGGGAGAATTCAAGAAAAGAAACAGAATAATTGGAGAAATTTATTGTAAGAAGTGTTTTAATGCCCATATCTTAAAAAAGGCGAGGGAATATAAACTTAGGGAAGATTTGATTATTAAATTAAAAGATAATTTTGAGAGTGAGATAGGGCATCATGGATATTATTTGGATGGAGATGAGCTAATTAAACTATAATAATTTACAGTAATTTATGCTTTTTCAAATTGTTCTAGTTTTGAATAAATTGCTTTTACTTCATTATCGAAAACAGTGAATGATTCATAATCTTCGCATAATCTTTTAAAAGTCAATTCTCCTGTTTTTACCAATATTATCCTATAAGTGCCTAAAGGTAATCTGAGCCAACCAGAAAAATTTGTAATGCCAGTTGTAAATATATCTTCCCATTGACGTATCCACATATCAGGAGAAATTCTTTCTAAAAAAGGGATAACATCTTCTCTAATTTTTTTGTGGTATTTTTCTTCCATTTTTTTATATAATATTTTAATTTATAAACCAATCGAATTGTTCTCTTTCTTTTTTGATCTCTGAAATCATCTGTTTTATATCTCTTGCAAAAGAATCAGGACCGCAGATATAAAAATGTTGATTGAAATTTGAAACTTTCTCAATTAAAAATAATTTATCTATCCTTCTATTTGAATTATTTTCTTTTGTCAAGGTAAAAATGCAATTTTCTCCAAGCAATTCTTTTAATTCTTTTTCAAGAATTATATCCTTGGATGTTTTACTTGAGAATAATAATGTGTTACCTTCTATTGCATTATCTTTTTTTAACTGACGGAAGATTGCTATAAAGGGTGCTATACCTACTCCTCCTGCTATAAATATACCTGGGCCAACATAGCGATGAGAGCCAAACATTTCTTCCAGAATTAACATTTCTCCAATATTAAGTTTTTCAAATTGAGTACTTAACCCGTTTCTTTCTCTATATAATTTGATGATAAATTCAAGGTAAGAATCATCGTTTAATGATGTAAAATTATATGGTCTCTTTATTAGTGAAGGGGAAGTAAATGAAGGATTGTTTATTGAAATCATTATTGAATGCCCTGGAATGAACTTAAAATTATATGGCTTTTCTGTTCTTATTTCTAGAATATCACGTGTTAGATATTTCTTTGATATTATTTTTACTTTATGCATTTTATTTTTTTGACACAAAACTATTGTCTTTTATATAAAATCTGTATAAGAGTGCGGATCCTTGAGAAATACCAATGCGAGTTGTTTTAACTAAATCATATTTTTGTTTTGATTTTTTAGTTAAAATATATAGGGGTTTCTTTGTCAAATCATGGTTGTTGTATTTTTTTGTAATGCCGAGAGCTTGAACAAGTTTTGCAGGACCATTACACAAATTATGCAAAGAATCTATTTTTCTATTTTTTTTCATCAAATCAATTCCTTTTATAGGTTCCAAAGCTCTAATTAAAACAGCCTCTCCTATTCCTTTTCTATTTGTAACAATATTGAAACAATAATGCATTCCATATGTGAAATATATATAAGCTATTCCTGGATAATTAAACATTGCATCATTTCTTGGAGTTTTTCCATTAAAAGAGTGAGAAGCAGGATCATCATGTAAATATGCTTCTGTTTCCACTATTTTTCCTGAAATTATTCCTTTTTTTGTTCGATGAACCAAAGTACAGCCCAAAAGAGATTTTGCAACTTTTAGTGTGCTTTTTTTCCAAAAATACGATTTATTGATCATCATAAGATCAATAAATAAGAATATAAAAAGATATATTTTTTAAATCGGATAGATAGTTTTTACATTTATGAGATTTTTGATAATTTTTATTTCCAATAATCTTTAATAGGGCCGTCACGTGAGGGATCCCAGAAAACTGTATTCCAAATCCCTTTTACTTTAATGGCTCTTGCGAGAAGAATGCATTTTTCATCTAAATGAAGGTTTCTTAGTTTGTTTCTACTTGTTAGAGTTTTATCATATATTACTATATTATTATCTAATTTCTCTGAGAAATCTACATATGCTTTCGAGGGTAGTGGAAATGGATTTGCTGCTAGTGGAACAGTATTATTTAGGCCGTCCCAATATTTCCTGATTGTCGCTAAATAAGCGGCTATTTCATGTGGGCCAAAGACAACAATATCTGAGCTTTTTTGAGTTTTTGGATACTCATACCTTAAATTATGTAAGAATGTTAATCTCTCAGGCTCTTTTCCGCTTTCATATTGGCTTCGTAAGCTCCAGATAATTGCGTTTATCTTGGTTTCTTTATGGATAGGAACATGAAAGAGATTTATTTTGTATCTTTCTCTTCTTTTAGTTCTGGAAGGGACTTTGCATAAAATTTGGCCTCCTTCTCTCATTACTGCACCCGCATCAGTATATTTATTTAGAACTTCTATACCATTTGCTCTATGTAAAGCATAATCATATATTTTAACTCCTTCAATTGGAACATCAAAAGGTACAACCCTCCATCTTCTATCAGTTCCTAGGATAGGTTGCCATGTAATCCCTATAAAATTAATTTCTTCTTCTTTCCTGTCTCTAAGAGATTCATCAATGGCTTTCATTCTTGCTGCTAAAGGCGTATAGGGATATTCTAATGCTTCTTTTTGTGATTGTGGTTGGTCAACATGAATCGTTAATCCATGTTTGTAGTCTTTTCTTGATGCTTCTGCGGCACTATAAGTTCCTAGGAGAAGTCTTAATGGAATGGGAGTAGTTCTTAATTCTATTGCATCAGAATTAGGATCAAGATCCCAAATTCTATCAACAAGGCCTCTCTGGGAATACACCCTTGATATTTTCAATTCCAGTATTTCTTCAGGAGTTCTTTTCCTGAAAAAAGATTTCTTTACCATAAAATCTTCTCTAAATGAGAATATTTAAATTGATGTGGTGTGAAAGACAGTAAGAATATATCTATCTATTCATGTGACCTTCTTTTTTCAAAAATGGCCTTATTTTTTCTAAGGCACAAAACTCAGCTCTTTTGGCAAGAGCCACATTTCCTCTTATTTGTTTACTTATCTCTTCAAATGATTTGTATTCTCCTATGTCAACACCGTATCTCCATCGTATAACTTCTTTTTCAACTTCGGTAAGTTTTTCTTCTATTTGTGGATATACAGACCGAATGGCGTATGCCGCATCAATATGTGCCATTCTATCTGTAATTATTGAAGGTGTAGTGGCAAAAGAATGAGGCCAAATATATTGTGCAATTTTTAAGTTATTAGCCATATCTAAATATAGAACATCTTTTAATTCAGGCATTCGATAACACAAACCTCTACCGTCATTTAATGTAATATGAGAAGAAGGATGTTTTTCTTTAATAAATGAAATGGCTTTGAAAGCTATATGAGGAAAATCTACTATACTCTCTCTAGTTTCATATGTTTGAGGATGAGAGCTAACGATAATATAAGCTTCGAAAGGCGTCAAGGAAGGAATAAATTTTTGTGCTGTTGCAAAATCAAAAAAAGTTAAGATATTGAAGTTAAAATATTTACTTTCTTTCAAATTAACTAATGCTTGAAATGCTTGATAGTTATGTCGATGTACCGTATGTAAGCAATTTCCATCTAACAGCAGTATTTTTTTGAATGGCTTTAGTAATCTTGTATTTTCTATAATTGATGACGGTTTATATTTTTCTCTTGGTTCATCATAACCAATACCAAACAAAGTACTTTCTTCAGGAAGGCCTTGATAAAATCCTCCATCTATCGGATTCCACTCATCGATGAGTATCCCATGAGGTTTGTTTCCGGTGATGTTTTGTAGTAGTTTATTTTGATAGAGAACACTGTGCCCTGAAAAAGCTTTTCTGATAAGAGCAATTCTATTTTGAAAATCCGGATGAGTATCAAATCGGTCTTTGACTATTAAAAACTCTAAATTTTTTGAGGACGACATGCTAATGAAAGTAACTAAAAATTACTCCTCCCCAAAGTTCATTTTGAAAATCTCTGTTTAAAGAATATTGATAATTAATATTTGGTGTTATGGAAAATCCTTTACCTATAGAAAAAGGTGTTGCTAGACCTATGGTTGCGTGGCTAAGGCCACTACTATCAATGTTTAGATGGTGATTATGAGCTATAAGTGCATTTCCACTAATAGAAATACTTTTTGAGATAGGGAGATCATGCTTTATACTTAGTTCTGTGTAATATCCAGAACCTTGACTTATGTCTCGTATAACTCTTAATGAGGGTTTACTTAATGTGTCATATGAAATAGCTGAATATATCTCGTGAGTATGATGGAATCTAGTATTGGGAAATGTCAAGAAGTTATATCCTGTTGATAAAGAAAGTTTTTTTGTTAAAGGTTTTAATGGTAATGTAATGTCAAAAAAAGCATCTGCTTCATTAAAAGATGTTGTTCTAGTATCATAGTTAAAGATTCCTGTTGCAGTAAATGGACCATATTTCACATATGGAGTAGGCTGCATTACAGGAGTTTCTGAGAGTGTAAAACCTTTTAACATATATTTTGTAGAAAAACCTAAATCAGCTCCGACTGAGAATTTGGGTTTCGTTTTGACATGTTCTTCCAATATAGGTTCAGCTGCTTGCAATGGTTGTTTAGCGATTGTTAATGTAGCTATTCCTAGAACAATCGCAGATTTTATTTTATTCATTATAAAATGGACGCTTTGGTCATATTTATAAATATTTCCACCCCTGTACAGGGTGTATAATAGAAAGTTTTATAAAGCCAAAAAATATACCTTTTTATGGACAGAGAACACATCGAACACCTAACGCAAATAGGATTAACAGAAGGTGAAGCCAAAGTATATCTAACCTTACTTGAACTAGGATCTTCAACAGTTGGGCCTATTGCATACAAGGCAGGCGTTGCATATTCTAATATATATGAGATTCTTGAAAGATTAATTGAAAAAGGCATTATTAGTTATATTATTAAGAGCAAGACCAAATATTTTCAAGCATCAAGTCCTAGCAATTTGCGGATGTATTTAGATAATAAAGAGAACGAAATTATGAAGAAAAAAGAACTATTACGAGAATTATTACCATTTCTCAATAAAATGAAGAGAAATTTTAAAAATCAAGAATCCGAAGTATTTATAGGTAAAAAAGGGTTAAGAACAGCATACGAACAATTATTGTATAACATAGGAAAAATGAATGAAGAACTCTTCTTTTATATTCATGATTCTAGATATTCAGAAGAAGCGGATGCATTTTATTTTAGTATCCAGAATATTTTAAAGAAGATTTCTATCAGAGGAATAAGCAATGATGCAGCAAGAAATTCAGATTTCTTAAAAAAGGCTAATTACATTAAAATGAGATACACTAATTTTCCTGTTCCAGGAAATATTGAAGTTTCTAAAGATAAGACTCTATTAGTATCTTGGGAAAAACCTATAATTGCCACATTGATAAAATCATCTAGCATTGCAAATAACTTTAGGACTTATTTCAATGAGGTCTGGAAAGTTGCCAGGAAATAGAGAAAATTAAAAAAAAGATTAAATTACATCGCCTCAAGTCTTCTTATACGTTCATCAACATTAGGGTGGGTTGAGAAGATTTCCGAGAATTTCTTAGCGTTGAAAGGATTGGAAATGAAAAGGGGGGCAAGAGCTTTCGCATAGTGCTTTTTGTCTTGTTCTGTAATATGATCTAATTTTATCTTTTTAAGAGCCGATGCTAATCCTGGCGGATAACGTGTGAACTTGACACCAGTAGCGTCTGCAGTAAATTCTCTTTTTCTTGAAATAGCTAATGATACAATCTGGGCAACTATTGGAGCAAGTATTGCAAATACAATTCCTAGTATAATTAAAATTGCTTTGGCTCTACCGTCTCCTTTGTTATTACCTGAAAACCATAGGCTGCGGAGGAAAATTTCTGCAGCTATAGAGATCATTCCTACAAGGACGGCTGTAAGAGTCATGAAACGAATGTCAAAATTTGCAATGTGTGACATTTCATGAGCAATGACTCCTTCTAATTCTTGTTTGTTTAACTTCTTTAGAGAACCAGACGTGACACAGATTACTGCATGTTGTGGATCTCTGCCTGATGCAAAGGCATTAATTTGTTCAGACTCCATTATATACACTCTTGGCTTAGGTAATCCTGATGCAAGAGACATGTTTTCAACAGCATGATGTAACATTCTATAATTTTCAAGTGTAGCAGGTTTTGCTCCCACTGAAGCAATTGCTATTTTATCTGAATTGTAATAACTAATGACTATATATAATAGAGAGATTATTATAGATAAAATCATAATAATGAAAAAATAACTTGGATCCAAGATATAGGAAATAAAATATCCTAAAATGAGAAAGAAAATAAATATGATTATAATTAAGAATATCGATTTTATCTTATTCTTTGATATTTCATCTTCGAATGATAATCTTTCTACCATACAATTTATTAGAATTACACATATTTAAAGTTGACTCTAAACGCAATAATGTTTTTAAATTAATCTTTTATAAACTTTTTATGGAAGAGGTTAGACATAATTGTGGACTTTGTATTACACATACCCTACAAGATGCATATAATTTTCTTGAAAGATTGCAGCATAGAGGTAGAGAAGCTGCAGGAATAGCAGCAATAGGAGAAGAGAGCATAGATGTCTTAAAATGGGCCGGTCCAGTTAAAACCTTTGATGTTGTTGATTTACATAAAATTCTTCCAGGACATAATTATCATACTTTCTTTGGTCATGTTAGATATGCAACTCAAGGCAGAAAAGATAAAATATTGGAAGATGCACATCCACATGTTGTTGGCGGTATTGAAGATAATAGAGGAAATCATATTGTAATTAAGAATTGTGAAGCAGCTATAATTCATAATGGACAAGTTGACATTGATCTCTTAAAAGAAATTGATTTATTGAAGATGAAAACAGGGTGTGATAGCGAGGCTCTTCTATTGTTTTATTTAGAAAAGGGAGAAAAAGAACTGATAAGAAAAATTCCATTATCTTACACTCTCGCTATTGCTGACAAAAGGAGGAAGGATCTTGTAGTTATGCGGGATAGAATAGGGATAAGGCCTGGCATGTTGGGATTTAAAGGCGGAAAATATTGTGTTGCCTCAGAGGATATTGCAATAAAAGGCACTCTGGATGGGAAATTTGTAGAAGATCTTACACCAGGTTCAATTTATTATCTAAGTAACGGTGGTTCATATAAAAAAGAAAAGATAATAAATCCATTTCCTGAGCATTGCTTTTTTGAGTGGAATTATATAGCACATGTTGACTCTATATTAAATAATGAGAGTGTTAGGAGTTTACGTGTTTCTTTAGGAGAAATGCTCGCAGAAGAATTTCATCTTTCTGATGTTGATTATGTATCATACTTACCAAGATGTCCTGAAACAGCAGCAAGAAGCTATGCTGCTAAAACTGGTAAAGCGTTTTTAGAAGTATTTTATAAAATGAGAGGAGAAAGATCATTTCAGGGCTCTACCGAAAATGAAAGAGAATCTTCAATTAGAGATAATCTTCATCTTATTCCAGAAATAGAGAAAATCATCGAAGGAAAAAATCTGTTAATAATAGACGACAGTACAATTAGAGGTAATAACGCCAAAAGAGCAATTCGTTTACTTAATGAAAAAACTAAAATAAATAAAGTTTATCTGGCTAATTATACTCCTCCTATTGGTGTTATAGGATCAGATAATATTCCAAGGGGGTGTTTGTTTGGAGTCGATATGCCTCCAAATGACAATTTTATTATAAGAAAAGGAAGCTTAGAAGAGATCAGTAAAAATCTTGGGGCTCAGATTTTCTATCTTTCTGTTGAAGGTATGCTTAAGGCTTTTGAAAATGTGGGAATTAGAAGAAAATCTTTATGTACATATTGTATAGGGGGCGAACATCCATGCAACAATTCTATATTATAAATTAATCCAGTAGTTCAAGAGTTTCATCTATTGAAGCTAAATCATCACTAGAGGTTTGAAGATCTGTATATTCAGAATCTGGGATTTGTTGTTTTTCGACCTCTTTTTCATTGTCTGATGGAGTAAGTTTATTGGATATAACAATTAAAAGAATTAGAGCGATGATTATTACTGCAATTATTATTGGCCAGTTTATCTTTTTTGGTTTTTTCATCTGTTTTTTCATATATTCAATCCCCGTAATTTAGCTTTTAGTTCTTGAAAGAAAGGTTTGATTTTTGATTTTGTATGATTTTGAAATATCTTTTGCTTTATTTGAACAATTAAAGAAATTGATTCTGATGCTTGTTCCGTGGTAATTGCTCCGTTTTCATAGGCATTTTCAACTTTTTCCTGGAGATCATAAAGAAGGAAGACTAAGTAATTTCTTAAGGATTCTTTGTTGTTTGCTGAAGCTTGCTCCATGACTTTTGCTGATGTGAAGCCAGCAATATGCTTGAAGCACCGATCTTTTTGTTTTCCACTACCAAGTTCATAACAAGATGCAACTTTAGCATATAGAGATTGACAATTTGCAGGATTTACCAGGACGCGACAGGATTCTTCTGTAATATTCAAACCCGAAACACCTCTTTGTTCGAGGCGACATTTAATTCGTGCATTAAGGGTTAATTGCACTTCGCAATTGGGAGATTTTGATTTAATGTTAGAATTTGATTCAGAGGAGGATGTTGAGGGAGTAGTTGTATCTGTGTTTCCCGTACTTGAGCCTATGGCATAAATACTGATTGAAAAAATAATTAATAATAACATTAAAACAAGGGGAAAGATGGATCTCTTTTTCATTTTGAAATATATATTTGAGTATATATAAATATTACTCCTTGTTGAAATTTTTGAAATATTCTAGATATCTTTTACACCGTGTTAAGTTTTGTTCTGCTCGGGATTTATATTTTTCAGATTTAAAATTAAAATAATTCTCTTCAAAATAGTCATTTAGATATCTACAAGAAAGTTCAAGGGTAAGAAGGGACATTGCCTTTTTTGCTACTTCATTGGAAATTTTTAAGAGTGAATTGGTATTATAACCCTTCAATGCTTTGTCAAAAATTTCTTTGTTGAATATTGATGTGGCTGGCTTTACTCTACACCAACTTCTTAATGCGTCTCCTAAATCTATCAAAGGATTGTTTATCATCATAGTGTCTAAGTCAAGGAGAGCAATCACTTTCCCGTTTTTAAAAAGAAAATTTGCTAATTTTGGGTCTCCATGAATGACAATATTTTTTAATTTTGAATCAATATAAAAATTAACAATATTATTTCTTATAAAGTTTATTTCAGAATTTACTTTATTTAATTTAAATTGAAACTGTGAATTCTTGATAAAAGTGTCAAGTTTTAGTAATATGTCTTTGGTATCATGAAAACCTTTTAATTCAAAAGAAGGTTTAAAATTTAAATAAGAAGTAATCATATGAAACCTTCCAAGTGTTTGGCCAGCTTCAAATGCTTCATCTGGAGAAGGATTTTTACTTAAGCTTAAATCATTATTAATATATTCAAATACTCTCCAAATCTTGTTTTCTTTTAATACAAATGATTGGTTGTTTTTTCTCTTTAATAGAACCGGTACAAATATATCATTAGTCCTTAAAAAACTTTGAACTTGTTCATAATCTTCTATAACTTTTTCATTAAAAATGCTATTCAAACATTGGAGAACGAATTTGCCACGGTCGGTTTTAATTTTATAGGAATTATTTACCAAGCCATCTTCAAGATCAGTTATTTCTTTTACAAATCCAAGATTGAATTCTTTTGCTATATCATTTAAGAGATTTTTATTTACCATTTGGTTAAGATAAATACATTAGGTATATAAGTATTATTAAAAAATTAATAATATCATTATGAAAAAGTTTATAAGTTTCCTTTGATTGGAAAAGGAATGAAAATAATAAAAGAACAGGGAAAGAAATTTCAAATTTTGAAGACTAAAGAAATTCGACTGGAAGAAGTTACGAATTTGAGTAATCCTACTATAATGAAAATATTATATATTCTGAAACAAGGCTCTTTTTATCCTAAACAAATTGCAGAAAAATTGAAAATTCATGAGCAAAACATTTATTATTATATTAGAAAATTGGAAAAGACAGGAATAATAAATGTTGAAAGAGAAGAAATTATGCAAGGGACCAAAGCAAAGTTTTATACATTGAGTTCAGAATCTTATTTTTTTACTGTAAAAGATTTTTATTTAAGCTCAAAAATTCAAGAAAGAGAATCAAAATTCTTAAAACCTTTTATGATGAATGGAGAATTAGACGCATTAATAATTGTTGGAAGCCCAGAACCACACGGACCTTTAAATGCCAGAAGTAGAGATGGTTATTTTGGAATGGACCTTGCTTTGTTTTTAGGTACATTTTTAAATACTTTAAGGGAAAGCAAAGTCAAACTTGATACCGAAACTAATCAAAAAGATATCGAAAATAATAGTCTTATACTTATAGGAGGTCCAATAGTAAATAAAGTGACTGAAGTATTTAATAAAAATTTTCCTATATATTATGAAGAAAATAAGAAAGGTTTTTATTCTTTAAAATCAAAAAAAAGTTATATTGATGAGAGTTTAGGAATTATTTCAAAATGCACCAATCCCTATAATAAGGAAAAATATCTTCTTTTAGTTGCAGGTGTAAGGAATTGGGGTACTAAAGCAGCTATAATTGCTTTCTTAAAACATTTTGAGGAATTTGAAAAAAACAATATGGATAATTTTGGAATGATAGTTAGAGGACTTGACTTGGATTCTGATGGATTAGTTGATGATGTCGAAATCCTAGAACAGTGATCTTTATTTGATTGAATGTCTCTAATATAAACTAAAGTTGAATTTTAAAATTCAACTTTAG
>JACPLS010000039.1:23273-33390 GCA_016186375.1 Candidatus Pacearchaeota archaeon | reverse complement strand
TCTCTATAACTTTTACTCTTTTCATACCTATCTAATAGATAGGTTAAGTATTTAAGCTTTGTGGATTAATTTAATAGTTTGAACACTCATGCGGAGATACTGATAAAGATGGTTTAACGCTCCTCCGAAGCACCTTACAAAATAAAATACGCCCTATTCGTAACTTGCACCAAAAAGCTCACTAGTTATTCTGTTTATGTAACTAACTTAATCCTAAGGATTAATGCCCCCGCGAGATATTAAACCAAAATACTTAAAAGCCCCTTATATTTCATAAGAAATGAGAGAATTTATTTATTATTCAAGAACAGCCCCCACATCGGGAAAATATGTTAACGAGGATAATCCATACGAATCGGGAAGATTAGACATACCGATACATTCTGTTATTGCCTCATTCTTTTTAAGCCAGAAAATTAGAACAGATGTAAGATTACATTTAATTTTTGCAGGTATGCCAGATCCTCAAAAACATCTGGAATTACAGCCAGTTTTAGAAGGAAAAACAGATATTCATAAAATATACTTAAACAAGAAAAACATTGCAGGAATATTGAAAAAAATGCTTTATAAATATAAAGAAGGAGAAAAAACAGAAGTTTTTCCAGGATTTTGGATAGAAAAAAAAGGATTTCTTGAATTTGTTAAAGAACTACAAAAACAAGGAAGAGATATTTATATTTTAGATCCGAAAGGAATCGATATAAGGACAGCAGATATTAAAAAAAATCCTGTTTTTATATTGGGAGATCACAGAGGACTTCCATTGAAAGAACTTAAGAGATTGAAAACTCTATGCACACCCATTACAATTGGCCCCAATACTTACTTTGCTTCCCATACAATTGCCATAGTTCACAATGAATTGGATAGGAGACAATCTGCCGGAGAATTATAGTTCATTTATCTTTTTATGTGCATTGTTGTTTTATCACAATAATATTTAAAAGCGTAGAAATTTCTAAGAATTTATGGCAAAAGGCGTTTCAATAAAATTCAAATCATACAAAGATACTGTTCCTAAGCTCTTATCACTAATAAAATTGGATAAAGAATTAAAAAAGTATGATAAAATAATTTTAAAACCTTCTTTGCGTAATGAGAAATCGCGCAATACTGATGTAACATTTGTAGAATCAGTTTTACAATACTGTTTGGAGCACAAAAATTCTGGTGCGCAGGTATTTATAGCAGAAGGTTCTGATGGTACAAATACAATGGATTTGTTTGATAAGAGAGGTTTTAGAGAGCTATCTGAGAGATATTCTATAGGCCTAATTGATTTAAATACAGCCGAAGTGGAGCAAATTCAGGATGGTGAATTTTTAAAATTTGAGAAGATTATGTATCCCAAAATACTCCTTAACGCCTTTGTAATTTCTCTTCCTGTCCTTTCAGAAGATCAAGATACAGAAATCACGGCGTCTCTTTCTAATATGCTTGGTGCATTTCCTGCAGATTATTATCAGGGAATTTTTTCAAAGAATAAGAATAAAATAAGAAAATGGCCTATTAAATTTGCTATTCATGATTTATTAAAGTGTAAGATGCCGGAATTTAGTGTTATAGATGCTTCTGAACAAGGTGCAATATTGGCAGGAATTCCTATTGATATGGATAAACAAGCAGCTAAACTGCTCGGCAAGGACTGGAAATCTGTTTCATATTTAAGGCTTTTGGACGAAAGTTTCTCCCAAAACGAAGAAGGGAAAGTTGAAAGTATAAAACAATAAAATATATTAATCCTGTTAGATTGCCTTTTTAATGAAAAAAGCTGTTCGATTATATATTACTGGAGCAATGCAAGGAATTTTTTATCGCCAATTTATAAAAGATCATGCTGATTCTAACGATGTTAAGGGATTTATGCGTTTTTTGGAAAATGGAATAGCAGAGATATTTTTAGAAGGACAGAGCGATAATGTTAATGCTATGATAACTATATGCTCAAAGGGACCCAAATATGCCCAAATTCGTAATATTGAGCAAAAAGAAGAAAAACTTCAGGATTTCAAAGAATTTAAGATTTTAAGATTTTAATTTTTGTTCCTGTAAGTCTATATCTACCACGAACTTCGTAATTATCTTGAGAAAATCCTATCTCCTTTCTAAGATAAAGATATCCTTTTTTAGGGTCTCCAGGTCCACACGTAAAAATATCAACAAAACCAAATCTTACATTATTCCTCTGAACAATATGAAGAGCCATATGACTTGTGCTCAAGATTACAAATGCTTGATCAGGATCTCTCAAATAAGAAAATTGTATAGCTTTCATTCCCATAATAGGAACAGCTTCAAGCATTTTTTCTAAACAGAAAACAATATCTTTTTTAGGAAAGTTAGGAATATTTGAAAAAAGATGTTTGCCTAATAAAACATATTTTTGTTTATCAATCATATCGTTTATGCTAACTTCTAAAACCTTATAAATGCTAGTTTTCTAACTTAAATATGGGAAGACAGGATGAAATTGTAAAAGAAAGGCTGAAAAAATTAGAAAAATTAAGAAGAAATAATATTAATCCATATATTTCAAAATATAGCGTAAAGAATATTACTCTAGAATTAAGGGAAAAATATAAGAAATTGAAAAATGGTGAAAAGACAAAAGATTCTGCAAGTGTTTCAGGCAGAATTATGGCAATAAGGGATATGGGAAAAATAATATTCGCTAAATTATATGATGGCTATGGAGAAATTCAGATAATTCTCCAAAATGAGGAAACTTCTGAAAAGATGATTGAATTTTTTAGGCAATACATAGATTCGGGTGACTTCCTTGCATCAGAAGGAATAATATTTAGGACACAAAGGGGAGAACTTTCTATTTTAGTAGATAAAGTTGTTCTCCTTACAAAATCAATTTTTCCTTTGCCGGAGAAATGGCACGGTATACAGGATTCAGAAGAAAAGCTAAGAAAGAGATATCTAGATATATTAATGAATCCAGAAGTGAAAGAAATGTTTATAAGAAAATCAAAATTCTGGAATTCAATGCGAACATTCTTGCTTGAAAAAGGTTTTCTTGAAGTGGAAACTCCTGTTCTTGAAAACTCCGCTGGAGGAGCTAGTGCAACTCCTTTTATAACCCATCACAATGCCATGGATTTAGATGTATATTTAAGAATTTCAATGGGAGAATTATGGCAGAAAAAACTAATGGTGGCAGGCTATCCAAAAACATTTGAAATTGGAAGACAATTTAGAAATGAAGGAATGGATGCCGAGCATCTTCAGGATTATACCCAAATGGAATTCTATTGGGCATACGCAAATTATGAAGATGGAATGAATATTGTCAGGGAGATGTATATTAAACTTGCAAAAGATGTTTATGGCAAAACAAATTTTAAAATTGGAGAGTATGAATTTGACCTATCAAAAAAATGGAACATTATTGATTACGCAGAAACAGTAAAAAAAATGACCGGAATAGATATTTTTAAATCGGAAGAAGCAGAAATCAGGAAGAAACTTAACGAGTTAAAAATTGAAATTGAAAAAAATTCGTCAAAATCAACACTCATTGATTCTCTCTGGAAATATTGCAGAAAGAAGATTTCGGGTCCAGCATTTTTAACTGGCACTCCAGTTGAAGTTTCTCCTTTAGCTAAAAAAGATTCAAAAGACTCAAGAAAAACTGAGAGATTTCAAATAATTCTTGCAGGAAGTGAAGTTGGAAATGGTTATTCAGAATTAAATGACCCATTTGATCAGGAAGAAAGATTTAAAGAACAGCAGTCAATGAAAGATTCCGGAGATTCTACAGCACAAAGTCACGATTCTGAATTTGTGGAAGCATTAAGATATGGTATGCCTCCAACATGTGGTTTTGGGGTTTCAGAAAGGCTATTTGCCTTTTTAGAAGGAAAACCCATAAGGGAAATAGTAATATTTCCTCTCATGAAACCTCTGATTTCTAATTCAGATAAAAAAGAAGAAATTAATAATAATGACAGAAAATAAATTACCAATTACTAGAGAAACTGCCTTAGAATTATTAAAGAAATATAATTCTGACAAAGCAGATTTGAATCATTATTTAGAAAGTGAAGCGGTGATGAAAGGCCTTGCTAAACGGCTCGGGGAAAATGAAGAATATTGGGGTATGTTAGGTCTTTTGCACGATATTGACTGGGGCATAACTAAAAACAATGTTAAAGAGCATTTGACAAAAGCTCCTGAAATATTAAGAAATGCCGGCTTTGATGAAGATTTTATTAATATTATTATATCACATGGATATGGATTTGATTGTGCAAATCTCTTAGAAATGAAAAGAACAAGAAAAATAGAACATGCTTTGGCTTGCGCAGAAACAATAACAGGATTAATACATTCTTATGCTCTTATGCGAAAAACAATTCAAGAAATGGAAGTTTCAGGACTTAATAAAAAATTTAAAGATAAAAAATTTGCTGCAGGTGTAAGTAGAGAGATAATTATAGAATGCAGTCATTTAGGCTTAACTTTAGAAGAATTTATGAAAATTGCTATAGAGTCTATTCAAACAGTTTCAAAGGAGGTAGACCTGAACTAAATGGTTGATTTAATAGTTAAGAGCAAGATAAAAGCAGCGGTTCCTGAACTTAGCGTTTCAGGAGATGTTCCTAATGAGCTAAATAAAAAAGTGCAGGAAATTTTAGATAAAGCTTCTTTAAGAGCTAAATTAAATGGCCGAAGGACTTTGCAAGCCAGAGATTTATAGCTTTTACGATATAAATCTTTAAATACCACAAACATATTTGACAAATATGGTTATTTTTATAAGTCCATTAAAAGAAAATACCGCAAAAAGATCATATATCTCTGTTCCACATTTAGGTGGCCACATAACTTTCGCTTATCCAGAAAAATATTCAACAAATTATGATGACCTTCAGAGAAGGATTTTAAATGATACCTTGGATTCTCTTGTTCCTCCAACAGCATCAGAGACAGTATCCCTTTTGTGCGAAACATCTAACGAATATAGAGATTCTCTTGACAGAAATATGAGTTTAAGGCCAGATTATGGGAGAATTATGAATATTCTTCTAAAATCTCTAGGATTCTTGACATTTACAGGGAATTTATTCATATCCAAAGACGATAAAGAATTGAGCAACGGAGTTTTCATCCAGGATTTGCCGAAAATAGATGATAAAGGAATTTACATGGATAGAAATACATTGGAAAAAGCTTTTGATTCAGAAAGTTTTAATGAAGATGGTGTTTTATGGAGTAGAAATAGAGATTCTAGGTTTGTACCATTTGGTTATGAATTCGGAATTTCGGATCCTTCAAAATTAGTCAGTAATTCTTATATCATAGCATTATTAAGAGGAAAAGAACAAGCAGAAAAGCTTCGAAGGATTTCTGAAGCACTAGGAGTTATTACCACTATTAATATTCCATCTGGTGAATTATTAAACAGACATGCAGTAGGTGGTGTTTATTTAGAATATTGGGACATTACATGGGGTGAAAATAGCAAATTACGTTTATGTTTCAATGATAATTTACTTATTGGCGGATATGCGTTAGGGAAATTGAATAGTTCGAGTCATGAGAAAGAGAACATAAAGCAATCTATTTAAACCATTCTTCTTTTCTAATAACATTATAAAATAGATGATCAAAGAAAATGAAAATAAAACTATCAAATATAGGATATCTGGCTGTAATATTACTAATAGCACTAGTTTTACTAAAATTCATAGTAAGTTTTATCATCGATTTAGCGATTATTGTTGTTTTAATAATAGCAGCGTTTTTTTATGTTAAGAAATTTAGAAAATAATTAACGAAAAGAGGTAAAAATGTCGAATAAAGCAAAGGGATCAAATGTAGAAAGAGAGCTTGTAAAGATCTTTACAGAAAATGGTTGGAGAGCTGTTAGAGTTGCCGGCAGCGGAGTTGGAGAAGAGTCTCCTTGTGATTTAATTGTTGGGAAAGTTGGAGGCAGAGGATACACAGTCGAAGTAAAATCTTCAAGAGGCAATTATATTTATATTAAGAAATCACAAATTGAGGATTTTATTGTGTTTTCTAATATTCTTGGTCTGAAAGCAGTTTTAGCTGTTCGATTTACTTTTGAAGGTTGGCTTTTTTTATCTCCAGAACAGCTTGAAGATTCAGGAAAATTTTTTGTAGTAAAGAGAGAAAAAGCAAAATTAAATGGTTTAAAATTTGGGCAATTTTTCGAACATGACATATGAATATAGTTATCTCTACGTCGCCCTAACTTTTCTTTTATTTTGGTTTATTTTATTTTTAGTAAGAAAAGATTTGCGGAAAGAAATGCTTATAATATCTTTAGCATTTGCAATTGCTGGTCCGTTTGCCGAGATTGTCTATTTTAAAGATTGGTGGAATCCAATTACTATTTTTGGCTCTTTTATTAGTTTAGAACCAATTATAATAGGATTTGCAATTGGAGGAATTGCTTCTATAATAGCTGAAGAGATATTAGGAGAAAAACATAAAAATATAAAAAAATCAAAAAACACATTTAAGAAAAAAGATTTAAATATATTCCTTTTATTATTTTCTTTAGCAGTTATATTTTTTGGATCATTTTTCCTATTAAAACTAAACTCTCTTATAACTACTATATTCTCTTTTGGAATACCGACAACTTTAATATATCTAAAAAGAAGAGATTTAATCTTTAATTCTATTATTTCTGGAATCTTATTAATTCTTATTGCGATAAATGTTTATACATTTGTCGAGTTTATAACGCCCGGATGGATTGATGCTTTTTGGCAGTTCAATAATACATCAAAAATAATAATTTTTAATTTGCCCATTAATGATTTTTTATGGTATTTCTTATGCGGAGCTTTTATTGGCCCATTATATGAATATTGGAGAGAGGCGAAATTAATCAGGATTAAAAAAAGAAATTAGTCTAGTTCAAGATCTATCAATAACTCATCGATTTCTTCATTCATAATCTCAAATTTCCGCTCATTAATATAATCTCTTTTTGGTAATTCTCTTTTAAATTTTCTCTTAAGGAGTATTCTAATTATTTTCTTATCGTAATTAATCCAATGTCTCCTTAATTTGATTTTTTGAGTCTATTGATTTATATGCACTATTTTCGCTGGAGGAAACCCATTAAAATTAGTTGAAGAAGCATTTGTATAAGCACCCATATTCTCTGCATATAATAGATCTCCTTCTTTGAGATTTCCGGGCAGCAAGGCATTGTCTGTTATTCTATCTAAACTATCACAAGTAGGTCCAAAAACAGTACATTCTTCTTCCCTTCCTTCTCTGATTGATTTTATAGTCGGTATCTGATGGTCATAAATATTTCCAGAAAAAGTATGGTAAAGCCCATCATCAACATGATATCTAACTTTTCCTCTTTTAATAGTCTTGCCAATAATTTTCATAATAAGAAATGCCGCATTTGCAACATAAAATCTACCTGGTTCTGCAAGTATAGCATATTTGCTCCTAGGAAAATCTTCAAATTCTTTATTTAATCTCCCTGCAAGAGCTTCAAATGACGGCTCATCTCCTTTGTACTTGACTGGAAAACCTCCCCCTATATCAAGTTGTTTTATAGGATATCTATTGGTAATTTTCTCTCCGATTTCAAATCCTTTTCTTTCAGCTTCCTTAAAAATCTCAGCGGAAAGTTTTAATGCTTCTGAATAGTTATTGAATTCAAGACATTGGCTTCCAACATGAAAACTTAATCCCTCTACTCTTAACCCCGCATTTATAGTTCTTTCTATAAGTGGAATTGCATGTTCAACTTCTACTCCAAATTTATCTTTCAATGAGACAATTGAACCTTCATCAGGCACTTCAATCCTTAATACCAAGCCAGCATTCGGGCAGTGCTCTTTTATTTTTCTCATTTCTCCAATACTATCATAAGTTACAAGCGGACTGTATAGATTTAACTGATGTAATGTTTCTGTTTGCTTCATAGTGTTAGCATAAATTATATTATTCCAGATAAAATGCTGCATTTTTTCAGGAGCAAGATACTTTATTTCTTCTAAAACAAGCCCTAACTCAAATAAAGAAGCCACATCAAAACTTCCTCCGTTTCTATAAACAGTTCTAACAATTTCTTGTAATGAATTTGCTTTAACAGCATAATATGCCTGCACTCTTGGCAAAAGTCTTTTGAATGTAGAGATATTTTCTCTTATCTTCTCATGATCTATTATCTGTATGGGTGTTCTGTGCTCTCGTACAAGTCTTTCTATTATTCTTTTGTTCATTTTTGATTTTATGGCACAAAAAGGAAATTGTTAAATTGCCAAATATCATTATCAAATTGTCCATGTTTATTTTCTTTGAAGTATACAGTTCTTTTTTTCAACGGTGTCCAGTCAGATGATTTTGATACAGATCTACCAAGATATGGATTGGCAATTTTTAAAACATAATCATGAGGAAGATCATCTGGAAGACAAACACCTCTTCTTGGATTTTCTACAGCCCACATTGCAGCAGAAATAACTCCTAATGCGACCTGAATCGTTGTTGCGTTCTGCCCAGGATTTAATTTTCTTGATTCTTCAATATCAAGAATACTTCCTGTCCACCATGAATTGTATTTGTGCCCCATAATAAGTGCCCCAAGAATATCTGCTCCAGATTTAATTTCAGAATCATTTAAAATAGATAGTCTAGGAGGCAGTTTGCCATTTCTAGCTCTAAGCTCCCATAAAGAAGCGAGTGTGGCCGGACAGGGCATATATGCATAATGAACAGTTGGTCTGTAAACTGGTATGCTTTTTTCTTTCTCTCCTTCCCATATAGTAAATCTTTCAGAAATTCCAAATGCTTCACCATGCCTCACAACCATTCCAATTATTTCTTGGTCAGGAATCCATGAACGAACATATGTATTAATTCCCATTTGATTTAGAAATATCTGATTCTGTGGTCCATATGGTGCGTGACAAGAATTTTCAGGAATATATTTCTCATGAGTTCCCCAACCCATTTCAGCAGGAGCGGTTCCTTCTTCTCTAAATCCCTCTATACTCCATGTTCCAACAAATTCATCAATATCTACGGGCCTGTTGCTGATTTGAGTGTCTTTCTCGCTGCAATGAATAACCTTAACTCCAAGTTTCATTGAAAGCTCTGGAAATTTTTTAGAATCAACTAGTCCTTCTAAACTTTTTCCTTCTTTTTTAGAAACTCTTTTATCTTCAATCAATTTATACGCGATATCTATTAATCCCTGTTTTGTCCAATGCGAAATCAATCCCGGATTTGCCCCATGTTCAACAATAGCAGTTGCAGAGTTAGTCCATGTTCCTGATAGGTTTCTCAAAGACATATGCCTGTAATACAGTGTTTTTTCAAAAGTGCTTTTCATGTCCATATCTTTTTCAGGATCCCACTGCTCAACAGAAGTATTAATATATAAAATATCATTGTTGTGGCAATATTTTACAACATCATCGCATCCAATATTCCATGCAAGGTCAATAAGCAAATCACCTTTTTTTAAATGGCTTGAAAGTATTCTATTGAGATTTCCTTCTTCAATTTTCTCTCTATAAAATTTCACTCCTCTTTCTGTAAACTGTCTGATAGATTGTTCTTTGTCTTCAAAATCAAGCACAGTTATGTTTTTCCACGGAATAGATAAATGTTTTGGGAGGATTGGGAGAACACATTTAGAAACTGCTCCATAACCAAGAATCAAAACATTATTATTAAAATCCATATTATTTTTTTATCATTTCTTTTTATTTTAAATTAATCAATTAAATGTTTATAAATATTATAGTATTAGAAAACATATGTCAAGAATTTATTTTTTAAATCACAGAAAAACTATTTCTTTGCGACATTATCCCACAAAAACTTATGATACTTTTTATAATTTTCAGCTAATTCCTTGCTCTGTATTACAAAAACACTAATATTTTCTCCTAAAAGCATTTGTCCAACTTTGTCTCCGTAAGTAACTGTAACAGTAGGATTTCCAGAAAATTCTGGTGGGAGAAATTTGCAGGTAGAAAATAGCTTTTTATCCACTTCTTTTCTTTTTTCATGTTTGAATAAGTGAAAGCTTTCAACTCTTCTTTTAATTCTTCTTTTGTTCCATTCTTTCCAGTAAGCAGGAAATCTCTGCGGA